>NZ_DAOPSE010000019.1:0-25715 GCF_035349255.1 Defluviitoga sp.
AAAGGTGAAATTAAGGTAGAATTAATACCTGATAAATAAATTAACAGGGGTTGTCATAGTTGGAATTTATAATTAAATCGAAAGCACTTTATACAACTTGGGTTTTTTACAAACCAGAAAGAGTGCTTTTTGACGCAGGAGAAGGAGTTAGTTATGTATTAGGTAATAAAATATATGGGATAGAAAAGATTTTTCTTACGCATTCTCATGTAGATCATATAGCTGGTTTATGGGGTATAATAAACACACGGAATAATGCAATGGGTAGTAGAAATAAAAAGTTAGAAATATATTATCCTAAAGGTTCTAAGGATATTGTAGAATATCTTGGGTTTATTGAGAAAATGAACAAAGGCTTAAGATATCCTTTAGAAATACATGAACTAAGTTTATCCGAGATAGTTCCTCTAAATAGCAAAAGATTTCTCAAACCTTTTAAAACCAGACATACACCTGGAGAAATATCTTTCGGATATCAAATACTCGAAAAGAGAAAAAGACTAAAACCTATGTATAGAGATTATCCACAAGACGTAATAAAAGATTTAATAGTTAATCAGAAAAAAGACATTTTAGAAGAATATGTAGCTAATATCTTAACCATAACAGGAGATGCCCTACCTATATCGCCTGAATTTATCAAAAACTGCGATACTTTAATACACGAATGCACTTTTTTTGATGAATCAGACAGAAAAATAAGAAATCATACTTCACTTCCAGAGTTAAAAAAATTAATTAAGGTGGAGCCTCCTAGACGATTAATTGTGTATCACGTCTCAAGTAGATACAACCGGCAAATCAATAAAGTTAAAAATGAATTAAACCTAGAATTTCCACATATAGAGATAGAGATAGTTCATCCAGAGAGGGTTACGAAAATATAGCTGAAATGGGGGTTATTAAAATGGGTCAATGGGGTTTATGGGTTATATTTGCAGTAATATTTGCAATTGCAGAAGCTATGACACCGACTTTCTTTTTCTTATGGTTTGCAATTGGTGCTGGTGTAGCAGCAATAACATCTTTGTTTATAGCTTCTGTTTCTTGGAATTTAGTTATTTTTCTACTTGTTTCATTTACACTTTGGCTTTCTACTAGGAAATTAGTTAAAAAGTTATACAAAAACGCAGCTGATTTAAAAACATTTCAGGAGCAAATTGTAGGAAAGAAAGGTAAAGTTATAAAAGTAGATGAGGATGGAGAAAAAATCGTAGTAAAAATCAATGGAGACACATGGCGAGCGTATCCTGATGAATATGAAGAAGAAAAGTTAAAGGAAGATGACGAAGTTTTTATTACAAGGAAGTCAGGAAATTTTGTTTATGTAAAAAAAATAAGACCAAATGATAATGAAAAACAATAAGGAAGGAAATTGTAAATAAGTTTAACAAATTAAGTTATAGAAATAGAAAGGGGGAAATAGGTATGATAATAGTTTTAATAATAGTAGTGCTTTTTTTGATTATTTTAGCTTCAATAAGTTTAAAGATAGTTAGACCATTTGAAAAAGGTCTTGTAGAAAGGTTGGGAAAGTTCCATAGAATCGCTGAACCAGGACTTAATTTCATAGTTCCTTTTATAGAAAGAATGATCAAGGTCGATTTGCGTGAAATGTTAATCGATGTTCCTCCGCAAGAAGTAATAACGCGAGATAATGTGATAGTGACAGTTGATGCGGTTATTTACTATGAAGTAACAGATGCATATAGAGTAATATATAATGTTGCAGAGTTTATTCCTGCTGCCATAAAATTGGCCCAGACTAATTTGAGAAATGTAATAGGCGAACTAGAATTAGATCAAACGTTAACTTCAAGAGAAAGAATAAATACAAAATTAAGAGAAGTTTTAGATGAGGCTACTGATAAGTGGGGCGTTAGAATAACTAGAGTCGAAATCAAAAAAATAGATCCACCTCAGGATATAATGGAAGCGATGAGCAAACAAATGAAGGCGGAAAGAAGTAAAAGGGCTATAATTTTGGAGGCAGAAGGTTACAGAGAGGCTGAAATTACAAAAGCTGAAGGAGATAGAAACGCAGCAATACTAAGGGCAGAGGGAGATGCGGAAGCCGTTAAGAAAATAGCAGAAGCACAGAAATTTAAACTAAGTACCGAAGCAGACGGTGAAGCTGAGGCTATATTAAAAGTTTTTGATGCCATTCATAAAGGTCGTCCAACAAGTGAACTTATTGCTATTAGATATCTAGAGTCATTAAAAGCGATTTCTGATGGTAAAGCAACAAAAATTTTTATGCCTTATGAAATCTCAGGCCTTTTGAGCTCTGTAGCTGCAATAGCTGAAATATCAAAAGATAATATACCATTAAGCAAATAAAAGGTAAAGAGGTAAACATGATTTTTTTGGAAACATTTTTACTCAATACGGTTGCTCTTATTTCTGCATTTAATATAATAAAAATGACTGTTTTAAAAAATCGTCAAATATATGCTTTTACACAATTTTTTAATGTATATGGAGCAATGGCTTTCTTGCTCCTTCTTTCCTATGTGAAGTTTGCAACATACTATTTAATAGTTCTTGATTTTCTTTCTTTCTGTGTTTTGATGTTATTTTATATTAGAGCATTTGACGCATCAAATAAAAAGTTTCACGAAAGATTTAAAGTAATTATCTTGTCTTTTGGTTATAATAAAAAGACATATTTTAATACTTTTTTATCAAAAAAATTATTAGCGAGAGGTTTTGAAGCTTATTTTGCTGGTATAGGTTTTTTCTATCTAGTTAATAAACTGTTTTTTTTAATAAATGATCCTCTAAATCCTCTTATGGTGATTATACCTTCTATTTCATTTTTCTTCGCATCTGTCATCAAGATCAGCAAAAATAATAAAGTATATAAATTTTTAATGTAACTTCAACAAAAAAATACTAAAATACCTAATAGGTGTATATTAAGTACTTTAAGAAAGAGAGAAATTTGTATAAAATAAGTGGAGGTTTTGAAAGATGGAGAAACTATTGGATAGAGAAACTAGAATTAAAGTTCAAGAAATTTTAGAAAACATGGAAGATAATGTTCAGTTGGTACTCATAAAAGGTTCAGATGATTACTCTGAAATTTTAGAACAGTTATTAAATGAGTTAAAGGAGTTAAATGATTTAATAGAGGTTAAAGTTTTCTCTGCCGATTCCTTTGATTATGATCTTTATGAATTAGACAGAGATTTATTACCGGCAATGTTCATACTTGACAGCGAAGGTATCGATTATGGTATAAGATTTTATGGAGTTCCTGGAGGACATGAATTCATAACACTATTACAAGATATTTTGATAATTTCTACCAAAAGAATCATTGATTTTAGTGAAGAAAATATTGAAAAAATTAAAAGTATAGATCAGGAAATGAAAATTAGAGTTTTTGTTACCCCTACCTGTCCGTATTGTCCAAAAGCTGTTTTAGCGGCACACCAAACTGCAATAATCAACACAAACATTATAGGAGAAATGATAGAAGCAAATGAATTTAAAGACCTGTCTGATAAATATAACGTTAAATCTGTGCCTCATACAGTAATAGAAGTAAAAGAGAATGGAGTTTGGAAGATGAAGAACCAATTTATTGGAGCTTATCCTCAAAACAATTACATTCTGGAAATATTGAAAGCAGTTCAATAGAAAGTAAATAAATTAAAAGAAGATTTTCAGAGGGTGAAAGGATGTGTTCTTCAAGATTGATGGATTTACAAAAAAACCAGAAATAAAAGAAAAGTATGACTTAGTAATAATTGGAGGCGGACCTGCGGGTTTAACAGCAGCTCTTTATGGAGTTCACGGAGGTGCGTCTGTTTTAGTGCTAGAAAAGGCATTGGAAGGCGGACAAATGAATACAACAGATATAATTGAGAATTATCCAGGTTTTAAGTCAATAAGTGGCGAAGAACTTTCTAGACTTATGAAAGAACATGCTGCAAAATTTGGCTCAGAGTTTTACTCTTCAGAAGTTATTGGTCTAGAGTTCAGAGAAGATTTAATTCTAACAAAATTGGATGATGCCAATACTATAAAGTCTAAAGTACTTATTATTGCAAGTGGTTCTAAACCCAAAAAATTGAACGTTAAAGGTGAAAATGAATTTACCTCGAAAGGTGTTTCTTATTGTGCTACATGTGATGGACATTTTTTTAAGGATAAAAAGGTGGCAGTTGTTGGTGGAGGCAATTCAGCTGTTGAAGAAGCAATTTATCTTTCTAACATTGCAAAAGAAGTTCATATTATTCATCGTCGAGATAAACTGAGAGCCGATAAGTTATATCAGGACAGAGCTTTTTCGAGAGATAATATTAAGTTTAAATGGAATTCTGTTGTAGAAGAGATAAAAGGAGACTTAAAGGTAAAAAGTTTGGTTATTAAAAACACAAAAACTAACGAGGTATATGAAGAAGAATTTGATGGGGTTTTTATTTTCATCGGAATTTTACCTGAAATTAGTTTTTTGCCTAAAGATCTTTTTGAAACAGATGAATACGGGTTCTTAATTACTGATGAAAATATGCTTACTAATATTTATAGAGTTTATGCAGCAGGAGACGTTAGGCACAAGGAAATCAGACAAATAGTTACAGCCGCTTCAGATGGTGCAATAGCTGCTTCAAACGCGATTAGACAGTATTTAAACTTATAGGACAAAGATAAAATTGACAAATTGTAAATATAATTGTATAATATATGAGAACCTTAACTCAGTTTAGGGAATATTCCCTTCACTTGGTTAAAGGAATAATATTCAGGAGGTTTAAGGTAGATGTCTAGGGGATTAGACCCAGAAATAAAAGAACAGATTATTCAAGAATTTAAAATCAGCGACAAAGATACAGGTTCTATAGAAGTACAGGTAGCTCTTCTAACCGCAAGAATTAAGCATTTAACCGAACATTTGAAGGAACATCCAAAAGATTATCATAGTAGACGTGGCTTAATGACTATGGTTGGAAGAAGGAGAAAGATGTTAAAATATCTTAAAAAGAACAAACCTTTAGTCTATCAAGATATAGTTACAAAATTAGGAATAAGAGGGTGAATTAATCAATCGATAAAAAAGCGGGGCTACTAGCTCCGTTTTGTTTTTGTATTTAGATCAAATATTTGCAAAATTAGTACTTTAGAGATAAATAATTACCAAAAAATGATATCAAATTTAAGGAGGTTTGATGAAGAGATTTCCTTCACTTCATCTGTTTAATAGGATCAGAGATCCAAAAGAATTTAAAGGTTGAAGAAAGGAGGTATTTAATGAAAAAGCGAATTTTATGATAAGTATTAAATAGCATTTTTAGAAATTCAAAAATATCTTGTGCAAGAGACGGGAGGTAAAAAGATGAAGGTATGGGAAAAAGAACTTTTTGGAAGAAAACTTCGAATTGAGTATGGAAAAGTTGCAAAGCAATCGTTAGGATCGGTGGTGTTAACCTATAATCAATCAACTATACTGGTTACAGCTGATGCAGTTGAAGAACCTGCAAAAGGTGCAGATTTTTTCCCTTTAACAGTTGAATTCCAAGAAAAGTTTTATGCAGTGGGGAAGATTCCCGGTGGATTCATAAAAAGAGAAGGTAAACCAAGTGATGAGGCTATTCTTGCTGCAAGGCTCATTGATAGGCCTATTAGGCCTCTATTTCCTGAAAACTTTTATAATGAAGTACAAGTTATAGTAACAGTTTTTTCAATGCTTGGAGACGATAGCATTGAAACTTGGGGAATAACTGGATCATCTCTTGCTTTGAATCTTTCTCCAATTCCATTTAATGGCAGAGTTGCAGGTGTGAGAATTGGATATGCTGATGGTGAATTTATAGTTTTTCCAACTCAAGAGGAGCTGGAAAGGTCTAAAATGGATATAGTTGTGGCTGGTACTAAGGAAGCATTAACAATGGTGGAAGGAGAAGCTTTAGAAATTAGCGAAGACGAAATGATTAAAGCATTGATGTTTGCCCACGAGGCAATTAAAGAAATTATATCTTTTGAAGAAGAGATCATTTCCGAGTTTAACATCGAAAAATGGCCAATAAAAGAAGATCGAGTACCAGAGGAATTTATAAAAGACTTTTTATCTGTTATTGATGAAATTGAATTAAAGAATGCTTTATTCACTCAAGGAAAAAAGAATCGAGATAAAGCTATTGCCAAGTACAAAGAAGATGTATATGCAAAATTTGAAGAAGAATTTTTAGACAAATGGGGAGAAAATTTTTATATAGAAAAATTTTCTTTTCTAAATAAAGCATTTGAAGATAAACTGCAAAAAACAATGAGAAGTTTTATCATTAACAATAACAAAAGAGTAGACGGAAGAGGTTGTGATGATATAAGAGAAATTCTCTGTGAGGTAGGTTTAATACCAAGAGTGCATGGTTCAGGCCTTTTTACAAGGGGAGAAACTCAATCTTTAGCTGTAGTAACATTGGGTGCACCGATGGACGTTCAATTAGTTGATACAATATTTAGCGACGAGGAAAAAAGATTTATGCTTCATTATAATTTCCCTCCATTTTCTACAGGTGAAGTTAAGAGACTACGTGGGGTAAGTAGAAGAGAAATAGGACACGGTCACCTAGCTGAAAGAGCCCATAAAAACCTTATTCCAAGTGATATAGAATTTCCCTATACAATCAGAGTCGTATCAGAAATCTTAGAATCAAATGGTTCTTCTTCAATGGCAAGCGTATGTTCCGCTTCATTAGCTCTTATGGATGCAGGAGTTCCAATAAAAAAGCACGTTGCAGGTATTGCAATGGGTCTCATTTTTGAAGAAGAAAAATTTGTTATTTTAACCGATATATTAGGTATGGAAGACCATCTTGGAGATATGGATTTCAAGGTTGCTGGAACTAGAGATGGTATTACAGCATTTCAGATGGATGTTAAGACAAACAAGATTGATGAAAAAGTTCTAAAAGTTGCATTGGAAAAGGCAAAAATAGGAAGGCATAAAATTTTAGATTTGATGTATGATACTATTGCAGAACCCAGAAAAGAATTATCTTCAGAAGTACCTATAATTAAAGTAATTAACATACCTGTTTCTAAAATTGGAGAGGTTATAGGGCCTAGTGGAAGAGTAATAAAAGAAATAAGTGAGATCTATGATGTTGAAATATTTATTGAGCCTGATGGGAGGGTTAAAGTAACAGGTAGAAATCTAGAGAAAGTAAACGGGGCTATTGGGCATATAAAAGAGATGACCGAAGAAGTAGAAAGAGGGAAAATTTTTGAAGGTACTGTAAAAAGAGTAGAGAACTATGGTATTTTTGTGGAAGTTTTACCAGGAAAAATTGGAATGCTTCATAAATCGAATTTAAAGGATAAAGTTGAGGCTTTTAAAATTGGAGATAAAGTGAAAGTAGAAGTCTTGAGTGTGGAAGATCAGGGAAAGTTTCAATTAAAGCAGCTGAAAGATGAGTAAAAAACGTGCGGATTATACCGCATGTTTATATTAATTATATGACGTACGTCATATAATTAATATAAACATGTAGAAGAAAACAAAAAGGAGTAGATGAGTTTGAATAAACACGAAAGATTAAACAACGGAATAGATGCAATTTTAGTACAAAGAGAATCTATGTTGAGTGCATCTATACTTTTTGGAGTAAAAGCAGGATCAGCTATGGAAAATGAAACTAATGCAGGAATTTCACATTTGATAGAACACTCTGTTTTTAGAGGCACAAAAAGAAGGGATAGCATTCAGATTAAAAATCCAATCGAAGAGGTGGGGGGAGAATTAAACGCATTTACATCCAAAAATTTTACAGTTTATTTTTCTAAAATACCTACTATGAAAATAAGTGAAGCAATTGATATTCTTTCTGGATTAGTTTTTGAACCTAACTTTAAACCTGAAGATATTGAACGTGAAAAAAGTATAATATTAGAAGAAATCGCCTCCTATGAAGACGATCCTGGAAGTATTGTTATGGAAAATTTGTATCAAAATATATATGATGAAGATTTTGCAAGACCTGTTTTGGGATATAAGGAAACTATAACTAACATCAATTATGACATGATTATGGAATACTACGGAAAATTTTATAACCCTTTAAATGTTGATGTCGTAATAGTTGGAAAGTTTGATGAAGATAAGGTTTTAAGTCAACTTAAAAGTATTAATTCGAAGAAAGATCACTTTACATTTAAAAGAAAAATAAAAAGCCCTAAGATAAAAAACGAAAACGTAAAGATCGAAAGAACAAAGAAAGACCTTTCATCAAGTTACATGGTTCAAGGGTTTGAAGCTCCCCCTAAGTTGAGTAAGGATTATTATGCAACGCTAGTATTAAACACATTTTTAGGGAGTGGAATGAGCTCGTTGTTGTTTTCAAAACTTAGAGAAGAAAATGCTTTAGTATATGAAGTAGCCTCTCATTATGAAGCTTATCCTTTAAGTGGTTTATTGCTTTTCTTTACTTTATCAAGCAATGAAAAATTGCCTGTGTTAAAGGATAAATTCCAAGAAATAATAGAAATGATTCAAAATTATGACGAGGTTACTAAGTGGTTTAACTATGGAAAAAATCGATTAATAGGTCAATTGACTTTAAGCATGGAAAACAATTTGTCTCTTGCTTTAACCACTTTTGATTTATATGTAAATTATGATAAAATCATTACAATGGAAGAGTTTATTGATAGAATAGAAAATGTAAATATTGAAGATGTAATTAGAATTGCAAAGGATATATCTCAAAGTAATAGATATATTTCTTTGCTTTACCCAGATAAATAAAATATAGTATATAGAGGTGGGTAGATTAAAATGAAAAGTGTTCCTTTTTATGAGTTAAAACCCGGTCAAGTTGTTGCGGAAGATGTATTTAAAGGCTCAACTCTTTTGATAGCAAAAGGTACTGTATTGAAAGCAAGAGATATCGAAAGGCTTAAAAATCATGGAATAAAAAGTGTTACTGTTTATGATGAAAACGATTTTATCGCTGGTAGAATAGAAGAAAGAATAACTGTTCAATTTGAAGATATTCCACCTTTAGTAGAAGAAGAAAAATATACACAGTGGCAAGAACAATTTGAATTTGTTAAAGATATCACCTATCTAAAAGAAGATACATCTGAACTTGAAGCTTTAGTTGAAGATATTTATAAAAAATTTTTAAAAGCTGATGATCTTGTTTTAAATCTTTTTCATTCTATAGGTGAAAAGGCGTTGAATGCACATTCAATAAATACTGCTATAATTTCAACTTTAGTTGCATCAAAGCTTGATATGCCAGAATTGTTTTTAAACTACTTATTAAAGACATGTTTATTACATGACATTGGATATAGTTTGATTGGTAGTAGAGTGATATTTGATTATGAAGATTTAGATGATGTAACTGTAAGGTCACATATTTTATCCGCTTATGAAATGTTAAGGGGCATTCAAAAGGAAATAGGCAAAGATGTAGTGGACTCTGTTTCGACTCATCATGAAAGGTTTGATGGAAATGGTATTTTTATGAGATTAAAAGAAAATTCAATAAGTCCTTTGGTAAGAATACTTCAAGTTGGGGATGCCTATGATTCTTGTATAGAAGTAGGACATTCACCGTATGAGGCTATGAGTTTTCTTTTAAGATATTCTGGATTAATTTTTGATCCTTATTATGTCAGTGTATTTTTTTCAATTGCCGGTTTATATCCTACCGGAACAGAAGTTATATTAAATAATGGAAAAAGAGCCATTGTTATCAGAAAAGGGAAAACTTCCTCCTTCCCAGTGGTTAAATTTGATGATATTATTATTGAAACTGGTGTGGAGTCTGGTTTATTTATTAAAGAAGTTGTTAGAAAGGGAGAATAAATTTGGAAAATAATCTTTCTGAAAGTTTGGAAAATTATCTAAGAGCCGTATATACTTTACAAATAGATGGAAAAGTCCCTAGAATTAAAGATATATCAAATATGTTAGCTGTCAAAGATGCATCAGCTGCTGAAGCTATTAAAAGATTAGAAAAAGAGGGATATGTTAAACACGAGAGATATGGATACGTTAATTTAACTGATAAAGGTATGTTGGCGGCTGAAAGGGTTTATAGGAGATACATTATTTTAATCGATTTTCTCGTCAATGTTTTAGGAATATCAAAAGAACAGGCATATAATATAGCTTGTGGAATTGAGCACCACATGACAGATAATTTCTATATATCGTTAGATGGCCTAATGCTTTTCTTAAAGAGGAATCCAATAGAATTTAATAAAGCAAAAGAATTCATTTCAAAGTATCAAAAGTCTATGCCTCATGATTTAAAAACTACCCTTTGGGATTTAGAACCTTCCGAATCTTGTGAGGTTTTAGATATTTCTGGAGGGGAGAAACAAAGAAAAAATTTGATTAGCAAGGGGGCGACCCCAGGTTTAAGAGTAAAGGTGGTAGGAAAAACACAAAACTATATCGAAGTTTTAGCTAATGAAATAATAATAAGACTTACCAAAAATGAAGCAAAACATGTAATAGTTGCTGACTAAGAAAATTTAAAAAGCAAATTATTAGAGAAAAGGAGAGAAATATATGCCTTTGGAAATAGAAAAAGCTGCTCAATTCATAAAAGAAAATACCGATGTAAAACCTGTCATTGGAATGATTTTAGGGTCAGGGTTAGGATATATAGCAAATAAAGTTGAAAATCCTACTTTTATAAAATACGAAGATATCCCGTTTTTTCCAGAGTCTACAGTAATTGGTCACGAAGGAAGTTTAGTTGTTGGCACAATTCAGGGCGTTTCTGTGATAGTATTAAAAGGACGTTTTCATGCTTATGAGGGAACAGCTTTAAAAAAGATAGTATTCCCTATATATGTGATGAAAAATTTGGGAGTTCAAGGTTTAATAATAACCAATGCAGCCGGTGCGATTAATAGAACCTATAATCCTGGGGATATAGTGGCAAACAAAGATTTTATAAATTATGCCTTTAAAAACCCACTTATTGGTCCTAATTTAGATGAGTTTGGGCCAAGATTTCCTTCAATGGTTGAGCCAGTAGATAAAAAATGGCTTAAAGCTATTATAGAAGAGTCTAAAATGCAAAACATCGATATTAAAGAAGGTATTTATCTTTGGACTCTTGGTCCTTCTTATGAAACTCCTGCAGAAATTAAATTATTTGAAAAATTAGGAGCAGATTTGGTTGGAATGTCTACAATGCCGGAAGTGATAGCTGCAAAACATGTAGGGTTAAAAGTTGTTTCCTTTTCTGCAGTAACAAATATGGCTGCGGGTATTCTTCCACAACCTCTAAGACACGAAGAAGTTCTACAAGTGACTGAAAGAATAAAGAATAGGTTTGAAAAAGTTGTTTATAATGCAATAAAGTTATTTTGAGATAGGGGGATTTTTAGTTGCATGATGTTGACGAAAAAGTGGTTGCTTCTGAAATAAAAAAGAGTAATAATATATTGTTGGTGGGTCATATTCTTCCTGATGGAGATGCTGTTAGCTCCTTAGTTTCTATGTCCTTAGGGCTAGAAAAACTTGGTAAGAGAACTTTGGCTATTATTGATGATGAGATTGGAGAGTATCTTTTAGAATTTCCATTGGTTAAAGAGAAGATAAAAAGATTAGATAGCGAAATCGAGCAAATGATGTTTAATGAGTTTGATTTAATGTTAATCTTAGATGCTTCCTCCCCTGATAGAATAGGAAGAATAGAGAAGTATTTAAGCTATTTTCATGTTATCGTCATTGATCATCATATTACCAACACATACTATGGAAATATCAATTGGGTTGATCCATCTATGGGAGCAACTGCACAGATGATTTACAAGCTATTAAGCTTTTTAAATGTTGATTATGATGAGCAATTAGCTACGATGAATTTACTTGGTATTGCAACGGATACAGGATTTTTTAAGTATGAAAATACTGGAGCTGAAACATTTAGAGTAGCTGCAAGTTTGACAGAAAAAGGAGCTAATATTAGTTATATTTCTAACAGAATTCATGGAAATACTCCCGTAGAACATATTTATTTATATAGGGACGTTATCTCAAAACTCAAATTGGCATCAAAAGGTATGATTGCTTATTCTTTAATAACACTTGGTATGCTTTCCAAATATAATATTCTTCCGAAAGATTC
The DNA here is from genome assembly GCF_035349255.1 of Defluviitoga sp. NCBI lineage: Bacteria > Thermotogati > Thermotogota > Thermotogae > Petrotogales > Petrotogaceae > Defluviitoga > Defluviitoga sp. The sequence goes on from NZ_DAOPSE010000019.1 coordinate 12,111, forward strand.
TCCATCCCTTGTGGAAAATCTTCGTTCGATTAAAGGAGTAGAAGTAGCTATGGTCTTTCAAGAGTACGAAAAGAATTTGTACCACGTTTCTCTTAGATCGAAGGAATGGGCTGATGTGTCAAAAATTGCTTTAGAATTTGGAGGGGGAGGTCATCCGAGGGCAGCTGGATTTTCCATTAGGACAGATAATATTGATTTTGAAATACAGAAAATAGTCGAATATATAACGAATTTTTTGGAAAATTAAATTGTATTTGTACTGACTTTTTTCCCATATATAATTATATAAAATTAACCTATTAACATTGAAAAAAAGGAGGAAAAAGTATCATGCCCACAAAAAAAAGGGGAAAGGAAATTTTTTTGATTTTTATTTTAACAATCATTTTCGCTTTTTCTGTTTTTTCTCAGGACATTTTAGAAATTATACCTTCGGAATCAAAAGCTGTTTTTTATTTTAAAGATTTAACAAGCGTATACAACGATTTGAAATCAGTGCCAACTACTAAAAGTTTACTGCTAGAACCATTTAATGGTGAAATGCTTATATCTGCTTTAATGCAGATGTACTTTGGAGCCTTGAAGGTTGATTACCAAAATTTTATGAACCAATTGGATATGGTTGATCTTTCTGTATTTATTCAGGAGAGTAGCGAAAAATACTATTCTTTTGGGTTTGTTATCGGTCCAATGAAAGATATAAAGGCATTTTCTTCTGATTTGAATTTATTATTAGAACCAATAGAAAATTCTGGTTTTAATCTAAAGTTTATTCAGCAAATCTTAGATAATGCAGACTATTTGGTTATTGTACAAGATGAAAGATTATATGAATCCTCAAAAAAAGGTGTGGAACAACTAAGTAATCTAACCCAGGGGAAAAATGGATTATATTATATAGTAAATACTGAAGATTATCAAGGTAATGGGTATTTTTATGTTCAAGATAACTTAATGATAGGCAAAAGTATGGGTAATTATAATCCTGATTATGTTGATAAGAGTTTTGTTAAAGAACCGAGTGAATACCCATTTTTTGATAATTTGTTTTTTGTCTCTGGTTTTATTCCAAGAGATTTAGATCCTTTTGCAAGTATAATAAGCAATTTTATGGATTATCAGACATTAAAGAATATTTTTGCATTATCAAATGGAGTAGAAGTTAATGCTAATATATTATCTATTAATACCAATGAAAGTTTTTCAAAAATTTCTGATAATAACTACATTAAGTTAAAAACTGAAGCTAAAATTGACGATATAATACCCTTATTGAAAGAAAAAAATATTGAATACAAAAAAACTTCTCAAAATACTCTTGAGTTTTATATAAAAGAGGAAATAGTTAAACAAGGTAACAAGAAGACTACAGTTAAATACACATATTATGTTTGGAAAGATGAATACCTTTTTATTTCAAGAAATAACCAAAAGGATTTACAAAAAATAATGAATAAAAAACCTAAATTATCTGAAAATTCATTGTTCAATAAATTGAGTAATAAAATAGAAACTGGAGATATAGCTTATTTATTCTTAGATATTACATCTATAATTAGACAGTATGGACCAGGTTTAAAAGATGAAAATGGCTTATTATTAAGTGTAAAAGATATTGGTGAAAGGAAACTTGAGATTAATTTTGTCCTACAATAAACTTTTCTTTTAATAGAGCGAACAGGTCTCCCTGTTTTAACCAGAAATTTGCGGACTGAGTTACTGGGGCACAATGGTATGATCTCAGATTTTGGCAGGGCAGCACTTTTGAACCGTTAGCAGGACACATGATTCTCTTTGAGTAGGAGGTTGGCGTTGAAACCAATCACGTAAGCATTGTTGAAACGGGTTGAAAGCGAAACTGTTTATACCGTGGAGGGAAATTTTGGTAACGCAGCAGGCAAAAACACTCATTCTATTGGCAGGAGCGTTATCTATGGCTGCGGAACCACAGGCTTAGTAAAAAAGAAACTGACAGTTTTAAGCGACTGATGCCTAACAACTTAATATTTTGAAATTGGACTTGTTCCTTCATATGAATGCATAAATCTGTTATTAAAATTATTTTGAATAATATAAGACTTTTCATCTGCTTCTATGTTCTGTCGGGCTCTTTCACAGCCATTTATTTGATATTTGAAAAGCTTCTGCATAATCACTTGTGCCTCCAAAGCCAACTGCAATCACAATCTCTGTGAGTGATATATTGGTATTTTGCAAAAGGTCAACACTTTCATTAAAGCGCTATTGAGTGAGGTATGTATTTGGTGTTTGAGCTAGATACTTTATAAACAGCTTACGGCAGTTGCTTTGTCTTACTACACCAGAAGTAGTAATATCTGCAATAGATATTTTTGTGTGACTTTTTGAATGAATCCTATCATATTTTTTATGGAAGTCAGATCACTGCTTTGAGGCTTTCCTCTGTTATCTGCAGCGGGTACATTTTCATAGAGCAAATTCCATACTTTCAAAAAAGCTGTCAGTACCTTTATTGGTGAGGTTTTTTATCCTTGCAAGATTGTTATTATATTGCGAAGAAATATGGTAGACATATTATGAGTTGCGCCCTATAATTAGAAATGTTATCTGTATCAAGGGAGGAGAAAAGATGAAAATAGAACATATAGCAGTCTATGTAAAAGACTTGGAAGCATCAGCTTTATTTTTTGAAACATATTTTCAAGGTAAGAGAAACAGCAAGTACAGAAATGAAAAAACTGGTTTTTCTTCTTACTTTGTCACTTTTGATAACGGAGCAAGAATTGAATTGATGAACCTGCCTTCTGTTGCGGATAAGCCAGTAGATATTCCATTTTATGGATATGCGCACATTGCTTTTCAGGTTGGATCAAAAGAAAAAGTAGACGAATTGACAAAGCGACTTGAAGCAGATGGTTATCAGGTTATGAGTTATCCCAGAATGACCGGCGATGGTTACTATGAGAGTTGTATTGCCGATTGTGAAGGAAATTTAATTGAAATTACAGAATAGGAGAGCATTATGCGAGAAGAAGAAACAATTATGGCTGGTATCTTGTTCGTCCCCCCGTGATTTCGAACTAAAAGAAATTAAGCTGAAAACATATAATCTGAATATGGTTTATTTATAACGCAACATACAATGATTTAACCGTCAAGGAGGAAATCTCAAATGAGTATGAAAGACAAAATGCACACGGGCGAGCTTTATTTGCCGGGAGATAAGGAAATTATGGAGTGGCAAATGAAATGCCTTGACAGACTGTACGATTTCAACATGACACGCCCAACAGAATTTGAAAAGCGTCAGGGACTTATGAAAGAAATGTTTGCTGAAATCGGCGAAGGCTGTTATATTGAACCGCCTTTCCACTCTAATTTTGGTGGTGCTCACTGTCATTTGGGAAATAATATATATGCTAATTTTAATCTGACAATGGTCGACGATACCCATATTTATGTGGGCGATTATACAATGTTCGGTCCTAATGTTACCGTAGCAACTGCGGGACATCCCATCCTGCCAGAACTTCGTGAAAAAGGGTATCAATATAATGCACCTGTCTATATTGGTAAAAACTGTTGGATTGGAGCCGGGGTAATTATTCTACCAGGTATAACTATCGGAGATAATGTTGTAATTGGCGCAGGAAGCATTGTAACAAAGGATTTGCCATCAAATGTAGTTGCTGTTGGAAATCCATGCAAGGTGCTTCGTGAAGTGAATGAATATGATAAAGAATATTACTTCAAAGACAGAAAAATAAATTATTCAGCATTAACAAAGGAATAATGATTTGATTGAGAAAATATTGAAAATATTGGTGTTCGAATTTCAGTATGCAGGATTTTTTTGTATTTAATGAAATTAGGATGTTCTTAAAAAGCATCTCGTCATGAGCAGTTTGAAATAAAAGACAAATTTATTCATTATCTTTTTTGAACACATCTCAAAGGATTTACGAGCTATGGCTATTGTAATTTGGTGCCGAGGGCGGGAGTTGAACCCGCACGAGGTTCTCCACCTCAGCGGATTTTGAGTCCGCCGCGTCTGCCTATTCCGCCACCTCGGCATAGGATTGATTATTCATTAATTTTTGATAATACAAATTTATTATACTATAATTATATTAGAATGTCAAGGTAAATTGTGGTTACAACGGTATATGGACTATGCTTTGAGTTGATTCTACTTTGAAATTTAATACTGTATAAATTTTAAAAATAAAGGTATTTATATTACATAAAAATTTTTAAACAGGAGGGAATGTTTTGGAAAAAATAGCCCTTATAGGTTTTGGAGCATCAGCAATTGGTTTTTTAAAGGGTTTCGAAGAGTTTAAGTTAAATGACAGATACGTATTAGATGTATATGAAAAAGGTGAAGACATTGGAAGGACAGGTTTTGGAGGATTGAAATATGACGGTAAACTTTTTATATCTAAAGGAATGGGCGGAGACTTAGAGATTCCAATAAATGTACAAAAAAAAGTTGTTGAATTTTACTTAGTAAAGTCGGGATTGGCTAAAATAGATGATAAAGGTAATTTAATATTTTCTGAAAATATTGAAAAAGGGGCTTCTTTTGAGAATGAAGAATTATATAAGAAATTTTATCACGCTGGTTTTGAGCCAATAAGATCGTATTTTTTTCATCTAGGAACAGATTTACTAACTGAAACAGTACAAAAAATTTATGAAGGTTATGTAAGAGTTAAGAACATTAACTTTCATTTCGGTGAAGAGATTGTAGGTGTAATTCCGAAAGGAAAAGAGATTGTGGTTGTTGGTAAAAAAGAAGAGAAAATTTATGATAAAGTTATAGTTGCAGTAGGAAGAAGAGGACATAAACTGGTAAACGATATGGTTAAAAACCATCCTGAGCTGATTTTGTCCAATGATAAAGTGGATCTAGGAGTAAGATATGAATTACCGGATCATATAGTAGAAGATTTAAACAAAGAAATGTATGAATTTAAAATACGACTAAGGTCCAAAACGGGCTATATAGTTAGAACATTTTGCAATAATCCCTCAGGAAAAGTTACCATCGAAAGATATGATGATTTTCTCACAGTTAATGGCCATGCTAACTCCAAACAGAAAACCTCTAACACCAATTTTGCAGTATTAGTTACCCATTCTTTTACTCAACCTTTTAATGATCCCGTTGGTTACGGTTCTTACATCTCAAAACTTTCAAATATACTAGCAGGAGGTGATAAAGTAATACTTCAATGTTATGAAGATTTTAAAAATTCAAAAAGAACTAAGAAATTAGGGAGGGTAGAGCCTACATTAGATTCTAGTTATTATATTCTTGGTGACTTAAATTTGGCGTTACCTCGTAGAACCATTGAGTCTATCATTGATTTTTTGGAAAGACTTGAAGGAGTCATTCCTGGAATTACTTACCCGGATAATCTTTTATATGGGGCAGAAGTAAAGTTTTACACAAATAAAATAAACAACGGATTTTTTGAAAATATGAAGATTATAGGCGATTGTAGTGGCTGGACTAGATCGATTACATATGCTACAGCCCATGGATATATGCTAGCTAAGAGTATGTCTGAAATGAACTAAAAGTTAGTTGACAAAGTCCGAATCATATGTTATAATAAAGTTCGGGACAATAAGTAATTGGGACGTAGCCAAGCGGCAAGGCGACGGACTTTGACTCCGTTATTCGTAGGTTCGAATCCTACCGTCCCAGCCAATGACATAAATAATCGGGGAGTTTCCTCCCCGATTATTATTATTTTACTTAACTTAACTATTGAGTTTCTAATTCAGATTCTAATTCAGAGGCACTTTTAGTTGATTCTTCTATAGATTTTCGTGTATCTTCGATTAATTTATCTATATCAGAATAATATTCAGGATCGATCTCTTTTATTTTCTCTAAATAATACAATTTTAAATCATCTAATTCTAACATTTCAGTAAGATCTAATCCGACCTCCAAAGCCTCTAATTTTATACTTATCTCTGCCTCTTCTGAATCTATAACTGATTGAACGTTGACAAGAATTTCATTGATTGGTTGTTGGAAAAACATAAAAAGGTATTGAGGGCCAAGATAATTTATATACTGTTTTAATTGATTCATTTGTAATTCAGAATATTTTACTTTAACTTTAAGGTCTTGTGGATTAAGTTGATAATACAATTGCACTACAGAAGAAGAAGAAGGATATTGAGCAAATAAATCTGCCAACACTTTCGTTAATTTAGCTCTGGTCTTCTCTAATTTATTTTCTAAATCGCTTTTGAAAGTCTCCGCTTCTTCTAAATTATGTATTCCTAAGTCTTCAACTAGATCTTCCGCATTTAGGAAATCTCTAGCAGTTTCGTATTTTATTTTTTCGTCTGTAATTTCGTCACCTTCGTTTAACAATTGATTTAGTTCTTCTATTTTCTTGTTTATTTGTTCAAGACCTAAGCTAGCTATATTTGGATCAACTTTTTGGGAAAAAGATATATAATTATTCAAAATGCTTAAATGATTATAATAACTATTTAACAAATCTGTCGTTAACAAGGTATATATAGCAAGATAATCTGAATCTACTTCCAAAGATATATCATCGCCATCAAATATAATATTTTCGAGCTCTTTAGCCAGATTTTCTTTGGATTTTTCATCTAGATCTAATGAATAAATCATGTGAACATACAGAAGCTTAGTGTCATAATAGTTTCTTCCAAAGTTCTCTTCTCTCTTATAATTGGCTAACCATTCCTGAAATTTTTCTTCTTGGAGAGTATTTTCTATTTCACTGTATACATCTTCATATAAAAATACATCCTGAGGATTTTCGAAAACCTTCTTATCTGTTACTCTTATCAAATGAAAACCATAGCTAGTTTCTATTGGTCCTACTATTTCTCCTTTGTTTGCATTAAAAGCGGCGGCTTCAAAGGTTTCTTCTAATTCCCCATGTTTTATCCATCCTAGATCTCCAGAACTTGTTGCATTACTTGTGTCTTGAGAATAAAGGGAGGCAGCTTCTTCAAAAGTTATCTTTCCATTTATAATATCATCTTTTACTTGGTTAGCAGTATTTTCATCTGATACAAGTATATGTTGAACTTTTATCTGTTCATAATTGTATTTAATATTATCGAAATTTTCTTCGATATACTTCAGAGCTTCTTCTCTAGATATAGAGGCAACAGCAGTTAGTACATTGTTTTCAAGTAGACTTAAAGCTAATAAACTTTTTACTGCTTCCTCGCTTCCATAATAATTTATTAAAGTATTCCAATTATTTTCATTAGACTTAAGATTATTGAGAGCGCTATTTAACGATTTGGCGTCTGGCAAAAGATTGTTTTGCTCGGCATAGTATTGAATCAATCTTTGATCGTAAAGCATATCAACAATTTGATTTTTAAGAATGAGATAGTCGAACACAGGATCTAACTTTTGACCATAGTATAGTTGATATAACTGAGCTTGCTGTTGAGAAAGAGAATTAACTTCATCCTTCATTATCCAGTAAGGATATTCGAGTTCTATTCCATCTTTAGTAATTACCAAAACTGAACTCTCTTTACTGAATGTGTAATCTTGATTTAGAGATTGACTTCTTTTTGATGAAAGATACGTAGCAATCGACCACCAAACAATACCTGCTAAAAAACCTGCTATAACCAAAATGGTGATAAGCTTCTCATATTTTTTAAACCAGTTGTTCATCTATATATTCCTCCTAATTTATAAAGAATAATTAGTAAACTTCTTTTTTTACAATTTACTTATTTGCAATTTTATCACATTTTTCATTAAAAATTGCAGATATTCTATAATTAAGAAAAAGGGGATAAAAATCCCCTTTTAATGAAAAAGAACTTTGACTTAAATTTTTGTTCTAAGAGGCTTGTCTTTTGTTAATTCTTCAAGGGCAAGCAATCTATCCCATTTGGCATTCACATAATTTTGTAATTCTTCTAATATTTCGTTGGCGTCAGGTCTCTTCATTAGTTTGTTGTATCTACCTAGTTTTGTAATATATTCTTTAACTGGTTTGAAAGTTTTAGGTTTTTTGGTAACCTTGTAGACTCCCATGTTATATTCCCACAAAGGCCAATATTTGGTCTCAACAGCTAATTTAGTGACTTCGACTCCAGAATCATCAGGTATTCTCCAGAATCTCACACAAGGAGCCAATACAGCAATGAAAGCAGGGCCACGGAATTCGAGAGCTTGTTGCATTTTTCTCATAAAATCCCAAGGTTCTGAAGTGACAGCTGTTGCTGCATAGACTCCTTCATGACCAGCTACTATATCAACAATACTTTTTTTTAACTGCAATTTTCCGGAGGAAGCTTTACCTATAGGTTCTGTTGTTGAATCTGCACCAGGAGGTGTGGAACCAGACCTTTGGTTACCAGTGTTCATATATCCTTCGTTGTCATAGAGGATATAAACAAAATCATGTCCTCTTTCTATGGCACCAGAAAGAGATTGCAAACCTATATCATATGTGCCCCCATCTCCTCCAATTGCTATAAACTTGATTTTATCGTTATCGATTTTCTTTCTGTTCTTTAAGGATCTATATGCCGCTTCTGCTCCTGAAATAGTTGCTGCAACATTTTCAAATGCATTGTGTATGTAAGGTACATTCCAAGATGTGTAAGGAAATATTGTTGTTGATACTTCTAAACATCCTGTAGCAACTCCTACAACGGGTTCATATCCTAAGCTTTTAGCAGCAAGTGTAGCCCAGTTTGCAACCATTGGGGCGTTACAACCTGGACAAAGCCTATGCCCTTGGGTAAAAGCCCAATCATTATTTTCAACGTAATCCACTAAATCTCTTATATTAGGCACAATTGTCCACCTCCAATTATTCTCTTAATCCTAAATATCTTTGTTCGTCAGCGAGTAAATTACCATTAAAAGCGTCTTCAAAAGCTTGTCTTATCATTTTAGGAGATGTGTTTCTTCCTCCTAAACCATAAATATAAGAACCAAGCTTCGGTCTTGAAGGTACTTCATATAATGCAGACTTTATTAATGAATATAAAGGAGCTTCCTTACCAAAGGACATAGCTCTATCAAGTATAACTACTCCTTTGCGACCGTTTAAAGCCTTTTGGAATTCTTTTTTTGGAAACGGTGTGAATACCTGAGGCTTAATTAAACCAACTTTTTTTCCCTCTTCTCTCAACTCATCTACAACATATTTTGCTGTAGATGCTGTTGAGTTCATTACTACCATTATATAGTCAGCATCATCTGTTTTATATAAATCAAGAAAATCATATTTTCTGCCTGAAATTTTTGCAAACTCTTCAAAAACTTTTGGTAGTTCTTCATAAGCATTATTCATAGCCTCTTCCTGTTGTCTGTGATGTTCAAAATAATAATCGAATAGATCTACAGGTCCGAAGGTAACAGGATTTTCGGTATCAAGAAGAGAATATTTTGGATTCCAAGTTCCCACGAACTCTTTTACTACTTCGTCGTCCAGCATTTCAAAGCTTTCGACACCATGCGAAGTTATAAATCCATCTAAATTAACCATAGCTGGAAGCAAAACATTTTCTTTTTCAGCCAATTTAGTAGCAATTATCGTAAAATCGTAAGCTTCTTGATGGTTCTCTGTAAAAAATTGAATCCATCCTGAATCTCTGGCCAACATTGCATCAGAATGGTCACAATGAATGTTCAACGGCCCAGAAAGGGCTCTATTTACAAGAGGCATTATAATTGGTAATCTATATGAAGCAGCAATATATACGATTTCTATCATTAAAGCTAAACCATTAGCAGCAGTTGCAGTCATAGTTCTAGCACCTGCAGCAGCAGCCCCTACAACAGCACTCATAGCTGAATGTTCAGATTCAACTGGGACTAATATCGTATCAACCATTCCATCTGCTACAAATGTTGCATAATATTCGACCACAGGTGTTTGTGGAGTGATTGGATAGGCTGCAACAACATCAGGATTAATTTGTCTCATCGCTTGAGCTACAGCGTGAGCTCCTGTAACAGTTAATTTTACAGGCATTTATCTTAACCTCCTTTATTCGTCAATAAATTCTGATTCTGGTTTCATTACAATCGCGTTAACTGGGCAAACCGCTGCACATACTCCGCAGCCTTTACAATATTCCATCTTGAATTCTCCAAGTTTCATTCTTTTACCTTCGATACTACCCTCTATTGACATATCGGGACAATATAGCCAACATTGCATACAATTTATGCACACTTCTCTATCAATCACTGGCCTTGAAACTCTCCATTCACCAGTTTTATATAGTCTAGAAGTAGCTGGTTTGTCAATAACCCCACCAATGGGAATTTCCTTCCATCCTTTAAGGTTACTCACTAAACTTCACCTCCTGGTATCCTCTTTCTAATGCCCTGATGTTAGCTTGTACAACTGCTTCGGAAAATTTTCTAGCAAATGCTGCTCTTATCCTTTGTTTTACCGCATCCATGGGAACAATATCAGTTGCTCTAATTAATGCTCCTATCATGGCAGTGTTTGGAATTGGACGTCCTAATTCTTCTAAAGCAATTTCAGTAGCTGGAACTAGCCCTATTTTACCTTTAAATTTTGTTAACTTCCTAACTTCTTCGATACTTCTTGTAGTATTTACCAGTAACAATTTATCCTCTTTTAGTCCACTGGTAATCTCCGGATTTTTCAAAAGAGTGTCATCAATTACACATACGACATCTGGAGTTTCTATGTCACTTCGAAGCCTAATTGGGACATCCGCGATTCTGTTGAATGCTTTCATAGGAGCGCCTGTTCTTTCGGCTCCATATTCTGGAAATGAAGTTGAATACTTTCCAGATTCCTCTGCAGCTTCTGTTAAAAATTGAGAAGCACTTTTAGCTCCTTGTCCAGCTCTTCCATGCCATCTTATTTCAAAATATTTTTCAGGCACTTGTTATCCTCCTTTCAATAGTGTGAATATTTTTAGTAATTGCTTGAAAAAATTTGGTAATCTAAATCTTTGAATATCCCATCTACCCATTCATAATAGCGTAATTTTTGCTCGTTTATTTTTCCCTCTTTAAGCATTTTTTCTAATTCCAGAAAGCGGTTAACGCAGTTATTAATTTTCATTTTTGCATATTCAACTGTGGTATTTGTTGTCATTATGAAAGGCCAATCGCTTGATTGCACTAAGAGAACTTCGCGAGCCATTTGATTCAATATTCTTCTTTCTAAAGTGGAAGGATTTTCAAAGGTATTAGCCCACCAAATCATTCTTTCAGTTATTTCATAAATATGCCTATATATCCAGCTATTTGAAAAATTTAACCATACATCATGGTAACCTTGAGCTCCCCAAGAAGATTCGGCCGGGGTAACTATTTGGACATTTTCTATAGTATCTAATATTTCTGATGGGGTATGAGTTTCTAAATAATCATTTTCGGCTAGGATTCTGAAAAGCTGTTCTAAAAACATAGGACCTTCATACCACCAATGACCAAATAATTCAGCGTCAAAAGGTGCGACAATTATAGGAATTTGATTTTCTAAGCCACTTGTAAGTCTTTCTACTTGAGACATTTTTTTTAGTATAAAATCTTTTGAATGTTCTTTTACAGTTTCTTTTGCTTCTTTAAGATCATACAATTCTTTTTTATCTAAGGGAAGAGATTTATCTGTTACTCTATAATATTTAATACCAGTGTTGCATCGAGTACCACTTTTATCTATATAAGGTTTTATATATTCTTCTTCTCTCTCAAAACCTATATCTTTGTAAAATTCCCTATATCTAGGATCCCCAGGATAACCTACTTCTGAGCTCCATATTTGTTCACTTGATTCAGGATCTCTAGCAAACACAAAAACTCCATTGGGGGTGATAACAGGTCTATAGACTCCATATCTGGGAGGAGGGGAAGCATAGAGAAATGCATGAGAATCGACAAAAAAATATTCAATCTTTTCTTCACGAAAATATTTATCTAGTCCATCAAAATAAGCGCACTCAGCTGACCACATACCTCTGGGGCGTTTTCCAAAATTTTTTTCAAAAGTTGAAATAGCTACCTTTAACTGGGCTCTTATGGCTTCCGGATACTCCTTGTAAAAAGGTAAATATGAATGGGTTCCATTACATGTTATCACTTCGATGTAACCTTTATCTTGAAATTCTTTGAAGGCTTTCAGAATATTCTGACTATATTGATCATAATATATTTCCATAGCATCGATAAACTCTTGCCTATAATGAATAGCAGTTTGCCATTTTTTCCAATTTTCATTTTTAGTTCTTTGAACTTCTTTTTCTGATAACTCTATTAATTTAGAAAGATGCTTTAAATATTTCGCTTGTAAACTATTTGAAGTAAGCATTTCAATCAAAGGAGGAGAAAAACTTATAGTTAATTTAAAAGGGATCTGATCCTTCTCGAGAGATTTAAATACTTTTATCAAAGGAATATAAGTCTCTGTAATTGCTTCAAATAACCAACGTTCTTCCAGAAATTCTTCAAAATCGGGGTGATGGATGTATGGCAAATGTGCATGTAAAACTAACAATAAGTTACCTTTGATTTGGAACATTTTGGGAACCTCCGTCAGAGATGAAGGGGAAAAGTAACCTTCTGTTATTAATGTTTATTTTACTGCTAACTTTAGTTAATTGTGTATATTTCTCTTCTGTATGTTTGCTTTCTTTTTCTTCAACAATGATTTCTTTACCTTTTAATCTTAACCATTTCTCTTTTTCAAATTGTTTTTCAGAAGAACTAGGTGTTGTTACTTTATTTGATTCTAAAAGAGTTTTAAAAGAACCATTTTCATCGCTTGTTCCTATTTGAGCTACGTATGTTGAATTTTCTCTGGGAACATGAAAGAAATAATCGGATATAGTGTCTAATATAATCTTTTCTTCAAAAACATCTTCTTTTTTTATTTCTTTTTCTGTCGGAACTTCTGTTAATCTAAGAGATAATTCTGATTTATTTAATTTTTTGAGTCGTTCTTTTGTCTTCTCAGAAAAATCCCAATAAGTATAAACCCAGCGAGGATTAACAGGGATTAATTTTATTTTGTCTTTGTTGTAAGTTTTAGGTGGTTCCCCTTGAGATAATTCAAAAATCTGCTTTTTTTCTTGCGGATATTTTTTGGTGGTAGCAATCTCCTGTTTGTAAGAATCAATTTCTAATGATTTTTCAATTTTTTCAATTTCTTTCAAGATAAGTTTTAGGATTTCTTTCTTTTTCATATTTCTTTTTAGTTTTATACCCAAATTCTTTGCTATATTTCTTAGCTCTTGAATGGTTGGTTCTTCAGCTTTGAAAGTGTTCAGTAGTTTTTTATCTACTTTTTTTGTTTTCAAGAATAAAACCCCCTTAAAAAATTTATTAACATTAAGGGTATAATTTATTAAAACTTTCACATTTCTAAAAAAGGTTATAATGGTTTTACAATATATTTTATCACAAAATTAATTAAGAACATATCGATTATTTATTAATTTTATGATATTCAACTTAAATAAAAATTAGAGGGAAATTTACAAAATCGTGTTGACAAAAATATATCATTGTGATATTATATAATTCGATAGGGAACGGAGCGTAGCGCAGTTGGGAGCGCGCCGGTCTTGGGCACCGGAGGTCGCTGG
>NZ_DAOPSE010000020.1:0-22738 GCF_035349255.1 Defluviitoga sp.
CATTTCATAATCACCACGTATAGGAACTAGAGGAAAATGAAGGTTGTTCTTTACTGTTGGTGATATCAAAACTAAACCTCAAAGCAAAAGATTTAAAGGATACTCTTATACTGTTTCTGGTGAAAAAACAGATGATGACTTTATTAAAGAAATTATAACTTCTATTTATGCTAATAATAATCCAAACGACCCTGCTTTTCACTTTAAGTCTTTTGGAGGCAAGAATTTATCTATTATTTTTAAGGATCAATTTGGAATAATTGTTAATCACAAAAAGATTTATAGAATGAGAAAAGAACTCGGTTTTACTAGACCTTACAAAGATCATTTCGAACATTCAAATAGAAGACCAAATAACCATGAAATAAATTCTCCTAACGCATTCTGGGTAGCAAATAACAAATTCATTCCAACTAAACATGAAGGTTTTGTCCCTCTACTTGATATCATTGACACTTTTGATAAAACGATTGTTTCTACTCAAATAGGGCATTCTAGCAAATCAAAGATTTTATGAATGCTGTGAAAAAAGCTGTTTTGTACAGAAACGCTAATCCTAATAAAATCAGGTTGCCTTCATAACCTTTGTAATGTTTCTTAACCGTTCTTCTATCAACCTCGTAATCCTTGCTAATTCTGAATAGTATGGCTTCATTCCTATCACCTTTTTATTTCTAGCTGCTTGATTAAAACTTTCATCTGGTATCCTCCTCTTCTTTCTGATTTTTCTCAATAGAAGGATCCCTTTTCATGTGCAATTTTGTAGATTTTTATGTGCAACTATTACTACTTTTGTATTTTACAATTTACATACATATATATATATCAAGAATCAACAATTTAAACAAATTTTTTAAAGTTATAATCATTCAAATTTGACATTTAAATAAACAAAATATTAAATTAATAGTGAATTGAACAAATTTTGGTATAATTGTTTAACAATTTAATAAAAAAGTCTTTAAATTTGTAATACTTTTTGCGTATAAAGTACTTAATAATTAAAAATATAAGATTAAAGAAATAATATATTTAGAATAGTAATTTCGGCATTAATAAATATCGATCATTTTTTAAAGTTTTGTTCAATTTCTTTTTTTATTAAGATTTACTATCACAATAGAGCCGATTTTTGGCTATCAATTCAAAAATGAGATGATCCAACTTACGTACGTTAATACAATAACTCTTTTGTGTTGGTAAGTAGTTAACTCAACATAAAAAAAGAATTAGTTTTTTTTGTGCCTTTGAAATTGATGTTACCCTATTTCTATTATACGAGTATACGAGGAGGAAATAAATTGTTGTAAAAATTATATTTAAAAGGAGGTGATTGCAAAAATTAAAACACAGTTATTATCGGCTATATTTAAAAGATCCAAGTTGTTCATAAAGAGCTTAAGTTATTAAAAATAAAGAAAAAGAGGTGGGTTGAATGAAAAACAAATTTAAGAAAAAAACTTTTATAATTATGTTTATCATGTTACTAGGTTTATTTGTTACATTAGGAGCTCAGGAAGTATACTATTACAATAAAGTACAAGAGGTATTTGATTGGGGAACTGGTACAACAAAAGTTGTAGTTAATGTAGAAAAAATCTTGAGCTCAGCAGACGTAAACTGGAGTACATTTGAGGTTTATGTCAAACGTTACGATAAAAGATTAAAAAGTCTATTTTTGGAGGAAGGACAAAGAAAAGTAACAGATGCTTACGTTTCTGATGAGATGGGAAATAAGGTTAAAGAAGGAAATTACATAGCTATAGTGATGGAAACTCGTCCTGGTTTGAGTATCTGCTCCCCATTAAATTATATCAGTGGGATCGGAGGTAATAATTGGGCCGAAGAAGAATATACAATCAAACAAGTAAAAGAGATAACTGCTGCCGAAGAAAAAATAAATGGAATAGTTTCTACCACTTTAAACAAAACATTCAGACCACAAATTGACAAATTCACTTTTGGATCAGAGTTCTATAGAGATGAAAGAAATGGCGATATTACGCTTACTTACGCAGCATATGAACCAGAGATAAAGACTGCAAGTAAGAGCCCTCTAATTATCTGGCTACATGGTGCAGGAGAAGGAGGAAAAGATCCAACTATACCTTTAGCAGCCAATAAATCAGTTAATTTTGCTTCAGAAGAAGTTCAAAAAATTTTTGGAGGAGCTTACGTTTTAGTACCTCAAACACCTACAGTATGGATGGACCCAGGAGCAGAAGAATATGATTATAATATTGAAATCCCATCAAATATACCTCCTATACCTTCCGTGTCTAAATACACAAAAGCTTTAAAAAATTTAATTGATAAATTTGTTCAAGCGAATCCCGGTATAGACACAAATCGTATTTATATTGGTGGATGTTCTGCCGGTGGTTTTATGACAATGCGAATGATACTTGATTATCCTGATTATTTTGCAGCTGCCTTTCCTGTTTGTGAAGGATTCTATCATCCATATTTAACAGATAAGGATATCGAAAAACTAAAAAATCAGAATATATGGTTTGTTACTGCTGCAACAGACTCTACACTCCCCGCACCAATTTTTACTCTACCTACTTATGACAAACTGATTAAAGAAGGCGCAAAAAATGTACATCTCACTTATCTCAAAAGGGTAATAGACACCTCCGGAAGATATCGAGATGAAAAGGGAAATCCATACGAGTATAACGGACATTACTCATGGATATATGTATATAACAATGAAGCTACTGCAGAAATAGATGGTCAAGAAATTGCGATCTTAAATTGGTTGGCTATGCAAAATAAACTTTATTAAACCCTGATTCTATTTCATTTTAATCTAGTTTAAGTTAAAGAATTTACCTTTTTAGGAAAAAATTAAAAACATATAAACGTCAAAGCGAATTCTGAAAGGTAAATGCCCTTTATAAAAATCTTTGAAATGAAAAAGGTAACTTTTTGGTATTAGACATTTCAATTAAATAAAACTCCTGAGTTTGACATTTACAAATCTGCCCCGACCATATCAACTCTACCTAGATTAGCATTAGTATTTTTCCCCTAGCTATTTTTAACAATTCCAAGAATAATAAAAATCACTTGTCTTCGTAATCTTATATACATTACATCAAAAAATAAGTATGAAGTTCAAAACGAGAATTATTTATCTGAGAATAACGTCTAGTGATGAAAAAATTTTTGCTGAAAAATGGCATTATCATCCCTCAAAACGACATTCTGATTTTTCATTTTCCTAATTTTCTCCCTTTAACTGTCAAACTCAGGAAAATCTTTTTTCTTAAATTAGTTTTTCATATGAAAAACTAATTTATCGTTCAAGTATTATGTAAATCATCAAGGGGCTACTATTTCTTTTAAATCTCTTAAAATCTTAATAAATGAATTGATTATAACAAAAAATTCTAGTCTTCCTAAATACATTGCAATAATTTGAGTCCATATAACCCCTAATGGTGCTTGAGCGCT
The DNA here is from genome assembly GCF_035349255.1 of Defluviitoga sp. Taxonomy (NCBI): domain Bacteria; kingdom Thermotogati; phylum Thermotogota; class Thermotogae; order Petrotogales; family Petrotogaceae; genus Defluviitoga; species Defluviitoga sp. Next base: position 3,463 of record NZ_DAOPSE010000020.1, read on the forward strand.
AGTTATTCCAATAGACAATCCAACATTTGACAGGGTCGAAGCAAATTCAAACAATACATCAGGTAAGGCATATCCATACCCGAGCAAAATAAATACTCCTACAAAATAAGTAACAAAATATGCAGTAGTTACTACAACAACATTTTTTATTGCATCTAAATCTATCTTTTTTCGAGAAATACCTTTATAAACTTCTAAATAAAAAGTAGTTCCACTTGGTTTGAAAAAAGATTTTATTTGATTGAACACTAGTTCAAAAGCAATGTATATTCTAAATAATTTTAAGCCACTGGAAGTTGAATCCATCATCCCCCCAAAGATCATTAACAGTGTAATGAGAAGAAGACAGAAAGAATTCCATTTAGTAAAGGATACTGTAGAAAAACCAGTACCTGTAAGTGAAGAAATACTCTGAAATATCGAGTTTATTATTCCATCTTTAACACCATAGATTTCTAGAAGAGAAAACAGAAAAAGCAAAATAGAAAAAATGGTTAAAATAATAAACATCACTTTAGGTTCGGGATTTTTTAGAAAAGGCTCTGAACGAATCTTCTCTTTAAATTCGAACTTTGTAATTTCACCTTTTTTTAATTCTTTTCTATATCTGAAAAAATTCTTAAACATCAAAAGAGCAGCATAATGTACGCCAAATCCTGTAGCACCCATTATCATCAGTAACATTATTATTATATGCACGCTCAAACTACTATATGAACCTATACTCAAATTTTTGGTTGAAAAACCACCTGTTGCTAAGGCAGTAAGAGAATGATTCAATGCATCAAAAAAAGAAAGTTTGCCTATAGTCATTAAAAGTATAATTCCTATAATCGCCCAAGATAGATATATTCTCAGAATAATTTTAGCTGATTCTCTCAAATTGGGAACCAAATTATCCGTTCGGCCTTCCGCTTGATATATTCCTGCCCCTACAGAACCCGCTATAATAACAGTAATGGTAGCAAAACCTGCTCCACCCACATACTGTGTAATAGACCTCCATAATAAAATTGCCCTAGGTAAATTTTCAACTTCTGAAAACATAGTAAGGCCAGTTCCTGTCCACCCGCTTGTGGATTCAAAAATAGCTTGAGATAAATTTAAAAACCCAGCAAAAATAAAAGGAAGAGAAGACAAAAATATTGCAAGAGTCCATACCAAGAAAACAGTAACGGTAGCATCTTGAAGATTTAATTCTTTCTTCCTTTCTCCTCTACTAATTATTCGAAAAAATTCCCCAATCAAAAAGGTTAAAATAGCTGTGCTAAAAAAAGCCAAAAATATTTGATAACCATCTACTAAAGCTATAAAAGAAATAATAAATATTAGTATCGCTAATCCAATTGTGCTGTTTCCTGTATTTCTAAAAATTAATTTATACCTCAAGATAAGAAAGTTACGATATGAAGACACAATTCCACCTTCTATTTTAAAGCATTTACTACTTCATCAACTTTATCTTTAAGTGACAAAACAATAAGTTTATCTCCTGAAAGGATAACAGTTTCTCCATGTGGTACCAAAATTTCACCATTTTTTCGTATTAAAACTCCTATTATGGAATTTTGTGGCAAATTGACATCTTTCAATTTCTTGCAATTTGCTTTATCTTTAGATTCAATAGATATTTCTAAAATGGATAGCTTATCTACATATGGGTTAAAAAAATCTGTCACATCTTCATAAATTAGTGATGATTCAATGAGCTTTTCCATCCATCTGATCGGTACTATTGTTTCAACTTCAATAGATTGAAACATAATTTCATCTTCAGGTGAATTAACTAAAGCAATAACTTTAATTTCTTTAAAAAATTGCTTTAATAACCATGACACAACGAAATTCAAAGCATCATCTTCAGATATGATTATCATTGCTTCAACTTTTCTATCTAAATCTAAATTTTCTATCCAACAAATATCCGTAGGATCCTGATGGATAAGTTCTAAAGAAGAAAAATTTATTTTCAGTCCATCCAAAATTTCAAGATTAGATTTTTTATCGCTTACATAAAAAACTCTATTTCCTAATAACAACAATTTTTTAGCTAGGGAATAAGCTAATCCAGATCCTTCAATTATATAAAATGTTCTACTCATTCTTATTTCTCCTCTATTTGTTTAACAAGATTTTTTACCGAATCTTCAATTGGACAAAAAAAATCTATATTAGCCTTTGTAAAGATAGTCTTTTTTGCTGGGTCATTTACTCTTGCAGCAACATTTATATCTTTATTTAGTTTTTTTATTCCATAAGCTAACATAAAATTTAAGTTATCATCTGGAGTAACTATATAAACCATATCAGCCTTCTCTAAATCTAAATCCATCAATGCAGCCATGTCGTTAGTGTCCAAAATTTTTGTAAATCCTATAAAATTGTTTTTAGTTAGTCTTTCAAAAGACTTTTCATCTTTATCTATTACAATAACGTTATGATCTTTACACAATTTTAAAGCTAATTCAGAACCCATTTTCCCACAACCAATGATAATAATAATTTTTACTTTATTTGCCATCTGTTCTCACTTCCAATTTAATATATGAATATAAAAATAAATAAAAAATAAAAGAGCCCGCTATTCATTATATCTCTAAAGCCTTATTATTCGAAACTTTTCATAAAGAGAGTTTCTTTCGCTTTAATAAAGCTTGATAGTGGGCTCTGTTCTTTAAAAAGTAAAATATAAATAATTAATTATAATATAAATTCTCGTAGATCTTCATTCAGAACAATATCTCCTAATCTTAAATCTACATAATTTTTGTCAACTTTCACTTCCCATTGTCCGGATGCAGGAGCTTCATAAGATATTTCTTCAAGTACTTTTTCTACTATAGTGTATAGTCTTCTAGCTCCAATATTTTCGACTTTCTCATTTACTTCATAGGCAATATCTGCCATCCTATCAATACCATCCTCAGTAAACACAACATCTACTCCATCAGTTTTTAACAAATATTGGTATTGTTTTAAAATGGCGTTTTTTGGTTGAGTAAGTATTCTGACGAAATCCTCTTTGGTTAGAGGAGAAAGTTCGGCGCGGATTGGGAATCTTCCTTGCAATTCTGGAATCAAATCCGATGGTTTAGAGTCGCTAAACGCACCAGCTGCTATAAATAGTATATAATCAGTTTTAACAGGGCCATACTTAGTTAGGACTGTAGTTCCTTCTACGATGGGTAATAAATCTCTTTGAACGCCTTCTCTTGAAACATCTGGACCTGAAGGTGAACCTTTAGAAACAACCTTATCAATCTCATCAATAAAAACTATCCCTTGGTTTTGAGCTCTATCTAATCCTTCTTGAAAAAGTCTATCTTGATCAATAAATTGTTCTGCTTCGATTGGCTCCAAAATTCGTCTCGCCTCAGATACCTTCATTCGTCTTTTCTTCTTTTTCTTTGGCATTAAACTCTCAAACATTTCTCCAAATTGTATTCCCATATCTTCAAATTCTGGCCCTAACCCTACAAATAAAGGGCTTGCTTGTTCTTCCAATTCAATTTCAATTTCTACATCTTCCAACTCCTTGTTCCGTAGTTTTTGCAGAACTTCTTCTCTTTTTCTAAATAAACTTTCATCTTCCTCTCGTACATTTTTATCTCGTTCAAATTGACTAGGTTGAGTAAAAACTTGAAACATATCAGTAAAAGATGCTTGCTGTTTTTTCTTTTTGGAAGGGACAAGAGCTTCTACAATTCTTTCTTCAACTGCTCTCTGTGCCTTTTCTTTAACTTCTTCCATCATCTCTTTTTTTACCATGTTTATTGAATTATCTACTAATTCTCTAACCATAGTCTCAACGTTCTTTCCTACATAACCAACTTCAGTAAATCTCGTAGCTTCAACTTTTACGAATGGAGCGTTTGCAATTTCAGCCAATCTTCTTGCAATTTCAGTTTTACCTACTCCAGTAGGACCTATCATTAAAATATTTTTGGGAATCACATCTTTTCTAATTTCTTCGTCTAAGGATAATCTTCTAATTCTATTTCTCAATGCAATTGCTACTAATTTTTTAGCTTCTGTTTGTCCTATAATATATTTATCTAATTCTGCAACAATTTTTTTTGGCGTCAATTCATTTTCAACAGCAAATTCCACTTATATCACCTCAAATTTTTTGTTTATATTTCATGAATTTTGAGAAAGTTAGTCTTACTCGAAAATCCATAAGGAATACCAGCAGTAACAATTATACTCTCTCCAGGCAATACTAAACCCATTGATTTAACGATGTTAGAAACATTTTCTAACATATTATCAGTATCTACAAATTTATGCATTATGACTGGAGTAACTCCCCATACTAAAGCTAATCTATTATATGTTTTATATCTAGGAGATGCTGCTATAATCTTAATATTTCTTCTAAATCGAGATAATGCTCTAGCAGTGTATCCACTATAAGTTGTTGCTACAATTACTTTGATTCCTAATTGCTCAGCTACATTTATGGCTGATTGAGAAATTGCATTTGTATCATGGTCTCCTCCACCATAGATCGAATAGTCAAACTTGTACGAATAAGCATCAAGATATTTTTCAGTTTCACAGGCTATGCTACTCATAACCTTTACAGCTTGAATTGGATATTTTCCTATGGCAGTTTCTCCAGATAACATTATTGCATCAGTTCCGTCTAATATTGCGTTAGCAATATCTGTAGCTTCTGCTCTTGTTGGAAAAGGATTGTTAATCATGCTTTCCAACATTTGTGTTGCAGTAATAACTGGCTTTGCCATAGCATTAGCAATTTCTATTATTCTCTTTTGTAATAAAGGGATTTTCTCTACAGCAACTTCAACGCCAAGATCTCCTCTAGCAACCATTACACCATCAGCCTCTTCTATTATCGGTTCCAAATTATCAACTGCCTGAAGAGTTTCTATCTTTGCTATTACTGGAAGATCAGGAATACCTATTTCGGTGAGAAACCTCTTTGTAGAGGTTATATCTTCTGGTTTTCTCACAAAAGACTGAGCAACATATTCTATATCCCAATCAATAGCTTTCATAAGAAATTCTTTATCTTTTTGAGTTAAAGGTGGTAGATTAATGTCTACACCAGGAACGTTTATACCTCTACGATGAGTAATGATTCCTCCAACAATAACTCTAGTTGTAATTTCTTTACCATCAGTTTTAATTACTTCTAATTTTATCTTACCGTCGTCTAAAAGTATAATATCTCCTTTTTTAACATCCTTTGGTAGTTCTTTATAATTGATACTGACTTTTTCTTTGTTACCCATAATATCTTCAGAGGTTAAAATAAATGTTTGTCCCTCATCCAAAGTATACTCATCGGTTTCAAAATTCCCGGTTCTAATTTTAGGACCTTCCAAATCAAGCAAAATAGCCAAAGGTACATTCATTTCTTTTCTAATCTTTACTAAGGTTTCTATCCTTTTTTCATGTTGAATCATACTATCATGCGAGGTATTAAGCCTTGCTACATTCATCCCATTTTCTACTAAAGCTCTGAGAAGTTCCTCACCATCTGTAGCTGGCCCAATTGTACATACAACCCGTGTCTTTTTATTTTTTATACTTTCATCCATGATAATATTTCCCCCTAAAACTTTTATTGATTGTTGAGATTATTAAGAAAGTATCCCCGCTAACTTAACGATGGTCATATCTATAGATTTTTTTTCTGAAAGCACTTGATCGATAGAAATTCTAACTAAGTCGTTTCTGCTCAAACCTATCATTACATTATAGTCTCCTTCTAAAAGAGCTTTCACCGCTTCATAACCCATTCGTGAAGCTAAAATTCTATCAAATGCTGTCGGAGAACCTCCTCTTTGAATATGACCTAAAATGGTTATCCTTGTCTCAAAACCAATTCTATTTTCTAAATGTCTTGCAACTGTATAGGCACTAGCTGAGCCTTCTGCAACAACCACTATAGAATTAATTTTACCTCTTTTACGCTCAGACCACATTTTTTCAGCTAAAGAATCATAATCCACAGGAACCTCTGGAATTATTATTGCCTCAGCACCTATAGCTAATCCTGACATCAAAGCTATGTATCCTGACGTTCTTCCCATGACTTCGACTATAAAAGCCCTTTCATGAGAAGAAGCAGTATCCTTTAACTTTTGCATAGCATCGACAACAGTATTTAAACAGGTATCTACACCAATGCTCATGTCAGTATGAGCTATATCGTTATCTATTGAAGCAGGAATGCCAATGAAAGGAATACCTTGTTCCTGCGCTAAAAGATTGCCTCCTGTTAAACTACCTTCTCCGCCTATTATAACAAGAGCATCTATACCCATCTCTTTCAATATATTACCAGCTGTTTTTCTAACTTCTGGGAGCTTAAACTCAGGAACTCGAGAAGTCCTTAAAATAGTGCCACCTCTCTCCATTATCCCACCAACGTCTGAATAAGAAAGTTTTCTATAATCTTTATCTAAAATACCAGCAAATCCCCTTAAAAAACCATAAACTTCTAAACCCTCAGTAACAGCACATCTGGTGACAGATCTTATAACTGCATTCATTCCAGGGGCATCCCCTCCACTGGTTAGTATACCAATTTTTTTTATGGTAGCCACTTTATTCCCTCCTAAAAAATTTCAATATATTAATCAAAATTATGATTATTTCATCGATTTCAATGCATGTATTTTTAGACAATTACGATAATTTTAGGATTAAATTCAAGTTATGAAATACTCCTTAATTATATCACTAATATTATGAAACTACTGTTAAGAACCTTATAAAATACTAGTACTTAACAACTAAAGTGTGGTATAATAATTTAAAAATAACTTATTAGTTAAATAGGTTAAGTAATAACTTTAACAGGTGGTAAAATGAAATTAAATCAAGACGAAGTAGTAAAAATACTTAAAAGTAAAAAGATTAAGTTAACTCCTAATAGGATAAAAATTGCGTGTGAACTTTTTAACTCAGATGATCACCCTTCAATTGAAGATATTCATCAAAAACTTTTAGAAAATGGAGAAAGGATCTCATTTACATCTATATATAACATAGTGAAGCTTTTTGAAAGTGTTGGGTTGGTTAAAGAAATTAAAGTTGGAAACAAGAGTCATTACGATCCGAATATATTTCCACACGTACATTTCATTTGTAAAGAATGTGGAAATGTTTCAGACATGAACGTTCCTGAAACAGACAATGAAAATTTGTACGTAGTCATACACAACATAATGTCTGATTACATAAATCATGAAGTAGATGATTTTGAATTAAATTTCTATGGTACCTGCGAAGAATGCAAGAAAAACAAACATGGCTTGAATTAATCCAAGCCATGTTTATTATTAAATAAATATCTAACTTTCAACTCTTTATTAGCTTTTACTTCATCGAGTCTTCTTACTGGAGTGTTGTGGGGTGCATCTTTTAAAATCTCAGGTGAATTTTTCGCTTCATCTAATACTTTTTTATACACAGTTGTTACATAATCCAAGGTTTCTTTGCTCTCAGTTTCAGTTGGTTCTATCATCATTGCCTCATCAACAATTAAAGGAAAATATACTGTTGGTGGATGAATCCCATAATCTAAAAGTCTTTTCACAAAATCTAAAGTGTTTACCCCGTAGTTTTTCAGCATAGTACCTCTTAATACAAATTCATGTTTGCAAACGCCTGGATAAGCTATTTCAAAAAATTCTGAAAGCTTTTCCTTTAAATAATTGGCATTCAAAGTTGCTAATTCACTCGCTTTTTTAAGTCCCTCTTTTCCCATTGTGAGAATATATGCATATGCTTTCACTAATACCAAAAAATTACCATAAAAACTTCTAACTTTTCCAATACTCTTTGGAATGTTATAGTCCATGTAATACACACCATTTTCTCTTTTTGAAACTACAGGTTTTGGAAGATAATCTTTCAAATAAGACTTAACAGCAATAGGACCACTTCCAGGTCCCCCCATTCCATGGGGGGTGGAAAATGTTTTGTGTAGATTCAAATGAACGACATCAAATCCATTATCACCGGGTCTGCTCTTCCCCATAATTGCATTTAAATTCGCACCATCATAATATAATAATGCATTATTTTTATGTGCTATTTCGGAAATTTCTATAATATCTTTTTCAAATATTCCTAAAGTGTTAGGGTTGGTCAACATTATTGCCGCTGTGTTTTCGTTAACTAACTTTTTAAAATCTTCTAAATCTACTCTTCCTTCAGAATTTGACTTAACCTCTATTACTTTGAATCCAGCCATCGCAGCAGAAGCGGGGTTGGTCCCATGAGCAGAATCTGGTACAATCACTTCATTTTTGAAGGTAAAATCGTTATCATTTAAATATTTTCTTATAATAAGCATTCCTGTAAGCTCTCCATGTGCTCCAGCAGCGGGTTGTAGAGTTATATAATCCATTCCAGTTATTTCAACAAGAAAGTTTTGGAGTTCGAACATAAGCTCCAACGCGCCTTGAACAGTTTCTTCCTCTTGGTAAGGATGAAGCATTCTAAATCCCTGTAGCGACGCTACTTCTTCATTCATAATAGGGTTATATTTCATTGTACAAGAGCCCAATGGATAAAAACCTCTATCAACAGAATAATTTAAACTTGCTAATTCATTGTAATGTCTCACTAATTCGGTTTCATAAACTTCAGGAAGATTTGGACCTTCTTTTCTTATTAAATGTTCAGGAATATCTAAGTTGGACTCTATAACATCCAATTTAGGAAGTTTATAAGCCTTTCTACCCTTAGAAGATTTTTCAAAAATTAATTTCATGACAATCCCTCCAAAAATGAACACAAAAAGTCCATTTCTCTCTTTTTAACCAATTCTGTCACACAAAAAAGTACCTGATTTTCTATTTCTGAAAAAAATCTCTTAAGAGGCAATGGGCCAAAATAGTGTTGTTCTAATAATTTTTTGTTCATATATATAGGATCTATTTTAGATTTCATAACAAACTCGTTAAAAAATGGACCTTGGAAAACTAATTCAAATTTTTCCGTTTCTAATAATTTGTTGGCTAAATAATGAGATTTATGGTAACATTGGAGAGCTACTTCTTTTAACCCTTCTTTCCCCATTACATTCAAATATATCGAAGCTAAAAGAGCATTATGAGCGTGATTAGAACAGATATTTGAGGTTGATTTTTCTCTTCTTATGTGTTGCTCCCTAGTTTGTAATACCATTACAAATCCTCTTTTACCCTCTTTGTCTACAGTCTCACCTATTATCCTTCCTGGCATCTTTCTAATAAACTTTTCTTTTGAAGCAAAAAATCCTAAGCCAGGTCCGCCAAATGAGGTGAAACTACCTAATGATTGACCCTCTCCAACGACTATATCTGCTCCAAAATATCCGGGGGATTCTAAAATTCCAAGAGAAATTGGGTAAGTTACTACAATAAAAATAATATTTTCTGGGATATTTTCTCTTATTTCTCTTAAATCTTCTATAACTCCAAAAAAATTAGGGTAAGAAACTGCTACACAACTAACTTCACTTGATATTTTACTTTTTAAATCTTGAATATCTAATTGAGCAGTTTTCTGATTATACTTTATTTCTTCTAACTCCATATCCTGAGCTTCTACATATGTTTTAGCTACTTCATAATACTCAGGATGAATAAGATTTGAGACAAGGGCTTTATTTTTACCGTTTATTCTCTTAGCCATCAAAATAGCTTCGGCCAAAGCAGAAGCTCCATCATACATAGATGAATTCGCCACTTCCATTCCCGAAAGTTCACAAATTAAAGTTTGAAATTCGAAAAGTATCTGAAGGGTACCTTGAGAAACTTCTGCTTGATATGGTGTATAGGCGGTCAGAAAATTTCGATTGGAAGCTATAGAATAAACTGTTGCAGGAATATAATGATTATAAACACCCGCTCCTCTTAAAATACCGAATTCATCAATATTTATATTACAAGACGATAAATCGTTTAACCTTTCCTTTACTTCTAACTCACTCAAAGAAGTAGGAAGATTGAGTTCTTTATCATAAAGCTTTGGTACATCTTGGTATAATTCGTCGATATCTTTAATACCCAAAAAATGCATCATATCTTCAATATCTTTTTCAGTGTGGGGCAAATAAGGAAAATCAATCATTTTTACTTTCACCTCTTCAAAAAATCAATTATATTTATATCTCTAACTTTTGCTTCTAACACTACCTTTATAAAACGGGGTTTTCACAACTTCTGCGGGTAATTCTTTGTTCCTATTGATTACTCTCAACTTACTACCAATCTTTGAATAAGAAATATCCACATAACCTAAAGCCAAGTTTTTATTCAGCGTTGGAGATTTTAAGCCACTTGTTACATATCCAATCTTCCCGTTGTTATTATAGATTTCATTACCGTGTCTTACAGGCATTTTATCAAATATTTCTATTCCTACTAACTTTCTTTTTATTCCTTCCTCCATCTGTTTAAGTAAGGCATCTTTCCCTATAAAATCCTTATTAAGGTCAACCGTCCACTTAAGATTTGCTTCTAAGGGCGTAGTGTTTTCATCAATGTCGTTTCCATAAAGAAGTAATTTAGCCTCAAACCTTAATGTGTCCCTACAACCTAAACCACAGGGTTTACCACCTACTTCTTTAGCCAAATCTAACAAACTGTCCCAAACTTTAACGACAATTACGGGAGATAAATATATTTCAAAACCATCTTCCCCAGTATAGCCAGTCCTTGAAATAATGACATTTTCACCTTCTAACTCAACTTTTTTAAATGAAAAATAATCAATTTCTTCAAGATTCATTCCATACAAATATTTTTGAATCTGTTGTTGAACTTTCGGACCTTGAAAAGATATTAAGCAATATTCATCGCTTTTATTTGAAACTTCAACATCAAAATCATCCATGTTATTTTTAATCCAATTGAAGTCTTTGTCAGTATTCGAAGCGTTAACTACAAGCATAAATTTAGTCTCTGAAAGCTTATATACTAGCAAATCATCGATTATGCCACCTTCTTCGTTACACATTGGAGAATAAAGTACATCTCCTACCTTCAATTTACTCACATTATTCGTTATGAGATAATTTAAAAAATCTTCAGCCTCTTTTCCTTCAATAAAAAGTTCCCCCATGTGTGACACATCAAAAATACCAATATTTTCTCTAACAGCTTTATGTTCATCAATAATAGATGTGTACCACAATGGAAGTTCCCATCCTGCAAATTCGCCCATTTTTGCCCCTAACTCCTTATGCTTTTCATAAAGCGGGGTTTTTCTTAATTCAACCAAAATAGTTCCTCCTTTCTCAAATTTTTTTATTATCAAGTTTGCTAACTCATATTGTTCTTCGGGAATATAGATATCATACATTATTCCTGCTCCAAAATATTCTTCTCCAATTCCCAAAGACGATTTTAAGAGCACGTGAATACCCTCATCTTCTAGGATCTGTTTTAGCAATTGCGCGTTTGTAAACTCAACAAAACTTTTTAATTTCTTTAACATTTAACACCTCTTAAAATTAATTGTTTAACAAAATATTTTATAATTCTGTTAAGATTATATCATTTTTTAGTTATATCAAAAAAAGTAGGATTACCAATGAGAAGAATCTAAGAAAGATTATTTTATTTTAAAAGCTTTTATGGGAATAAATTGAAACGAAGTAATTTTTAAGTAATAAGGGAGATTTATACTTGGTAAATAACAAATTTATTATCTTCGGTTATTCCTAAAGCAGTCAATTTCCCGTCGTATACACAACCTGTATCTATATCGACACTAATAATTCTATTATTTTTATCTTTTTTTATATATATCTTATCATTTCCAGTAATAAATTGCGTAGGAGTATGACCGTGAATTATAGTGTAGTCATAATACCTATCATCCATTAAAAGAAATTTGTCTCTTATCCACAATAAATCTAATCTATCTTGTTGAATTAAGGATTTTTCTGGATCTACTCCAGCATGCACGAATAGATACTTTTTATCTTGAATTTTTAGCTCATGGTATAACAAAAGGTCTCTGATAAAATCTAAATATTCTTTTTCAACATTATAATTAAAACTTTTTAGAGTAGAAAACGAACCATTATAATGCCATACTCCATCCATATATTTACGTGTTCCTTCAAAGTAATCGAGCATCATATCTTCATGATTTCCCATGAGAAAAATATAATTTTTATTTTGTTTCAAAGTCATTAATAAATCTAATACCTTCTTAGAATCTGGACCTCTGTCTATATAATCACCTATAAAAATAATAAGATCATTATCATTTATTTTTCTTAATAAAGTGACTAAATGATCAAACATACCGTGTATATCCGCTATTGCCCAAATCATTTAAAAATCTCCTTTTTAGACTATATTAATTAAAAATAGGGCAGTTAACTGCCCTATTTTTATTTTCTTATCATTTTACCATTTCTTTTAATTCTTTACCAGGAACAAATTTGGGTACTTTCTTTGCAGGAATTTTAATCGGTTTACCTGTTTGAGGATTGACACCCTTCCTAGCAGCTCTCTCTTGTACTTTAAAAGTTCCAAATCCAACTAACTTAACTTCTTCCCCTTTACTTAATGTTTCAGACACTACTTCAATAAAGGCATCTAGAAAAGCTTCAGCGTCTTTCTTTGTTATAGAAGCCTTCTTGGCTAAAGCATCTACTAACTCTTTTTTATTCACATGCATTCCCCCTTTCAAAGATGAAAAATCATTAAAACCTTTTATCTACCAACTTCAACGAAATTATATCATATATTTTTCAAAAAATCTATATCTAACCTCAATTCTCTCTAATTTAAAGCATAAAATTATATTAATGAACTACTAATTAGGTGCGTAAATAATCTATTAAACGCTTTTCCCCTGTGGCTTATCTCATTTTTTATTTCTGTAGGAAGCTCTCCAAAAGTTTGGTTATATCCCTTAGGAATAAAAATAGGATCATACCCAAAACCATTGCTTCCTCTTATGTCATAGGCTATTGTACCATAAACTCTTTCTTCCAAAGAAATCAGGATATTATTTTCTATATCGAAATATGTTGCAGCACAAGCAAAATAAGCTTTCCTATCCTCTATGTTTTGCATCATCGATAAAATTGTCTTCATTCTTACCCGATAAGGTGAATTAAACATAAACCTAGACGAGTGAACACCTGGAAAGCCATCAAGAGCAACGATATTCAATCCTGAATCATCAGATACTACCGGTTTGTTTATTATTTTACCATATCTCCACGCTTTTATTACCGAATTTTCTGTGTACGTTTCTCCATTCTCATCAACATACACAAATTCGCTTTTAATTTCATCAAATATACTACAAAGTTTCACTTTTTGCTTGATGTTCAATTTTTCAATGATCTTATCGACTTCTTTTATTTTTTCTTTATTAGATGTTGCTAAATATATTTCAATCAATACCTGTCGCCGCCTTTTTTAATTCTTTTATCTCAACAGAAGGGTTTTCTTTATGAAAAATACTAGCACCAATTATAAAGGTATTTACTCCATTTACTGAAAGTTCCCTAATATTCTCTTTATTTACACCACCATCAACCATTATATCAAGAGTAGGATTTATCTTATTAGCCATTTCACGTAATTTTTTAACTTTTGCAAATGTGGTTTCAATAAATTTTTGACCGGTAAAACCGGGATTCACTGACATAATAAGAACTTTATCCAAAAAAGGCAATATCTCTTCCAATAAAAAGACTGGAGTGTGAGGATTAAGAGATACTCCAGCATCACATCCTAATTCTTTAATCTCAAATATTGTTCTATGTAAATGTACAACAGTTTCATAATGAACAGTAATGCTATTCACGTACGATGCAAATCTTTCTAAATATCTATCTGGCTCAACTATCATCAAATGAGCATCTAAATAAACATTAGTAAAATTCCTGATTGACTCAATAATAGGGAATCCAAAAGTTATATTAGGAACAAATACCCCATCCATAATATCCAGATGAATGCCATCTGCGTCATTTAGTATTTTGTTGATTTCTGTACCTAACGAAACAAAGTCTGCAGCCAAAATCGACGGATAAATTTTAGGCAAGAACATCACCTCTATCGTGTTTTGCTCATTTCAACGATTTGTTTGTTGTTCCACTTCTTTATAAATCGCACAATAGTTTTTGTATCTCATATAAGAAATTTCTTCGTTCTCAACTGCTATTTTAACAGCACAATCAGGTTCACTGATGTGTGAACAATCAGAAAAGGCACAGTACGGTTGAAAAGGCATAAATTCAGGAAAATAATGTTTAATTTCATTTTTATCTATTCCTATTAGAGCAAGATCAGCAAATCCCGGAGTGTCTACAACAAATCCACCAAATTTTAACGGCAACAATTGAGCAAAAGTTGTTGTATGCCTACCTCTTCCAAGTTTTGGGGAAACTTCACCTTCTCTAAGTTTTAAATCCGGATCTAACATATTAAGCAAACTGGTTTTTCCTACTCCTGACAATCCTGCTAAGGTAGTGACTTTCTCTTTCAACACATCTTGAATTCTATCAATGTTTTCCTTTGTGATCTTTGAGGTAGGAATAACAGGATAAAGTGACTCATAAATATTTATAAATTCTTCTAATTCTTTCTTTTCTTCTGGAGAAATCAAAAGATCGATTTTATTCACCACTATAACAACTTCTAATTTCTCTTTTTCAACGAGAACTAAAAATTTATCTACTACTATATAATCAACCTTGGGATCTTTTAATGAAGTCACCAAAACAACTTGATCTACATTAGCTACTTTAGGTCTATACAGCTCATTTTTTCTAGGTAAAATATTTTTTATAACCCCAAATTCATTATTTTCTTCAATGTAATATTCAACATAATCTCCTACAATTGGACGAATTTTTTGAATCTTGAATTTTCCAGGCATATAGCATTCCAAGTTTGTATGAGTTTCTAAATCTCGGACTGTAAGTGTGTTTGAGTGAAATCTTATTACAATTCCTTTCCTATAGTTCATTAATTTTGTCCTCCATATTTTCCCACATACAAAATGAGTTTTTCTCCGGAATAATTTTTCCCGGGTTCTGGAAACATATCAAGAACAACTTCATTTTCTTGTACAGAATATGTAACAACATACCTTTTTTCATAAGTAATTTTATATTCTGACAAAAACTGTTCACTTACCTGGACTGGTACTCCTATTAAATCCGGCACCTTCATTGTTTCAGGTTCTCTTAATTGAACAATTACGTGATGTCCTTCTTTAACCTTTGTACCAGCAGATGGATCTGTATATAAAACTTTATTACCGGTTCCTATTAAATTTGGGATTAAATTTAATTCCTTTAAAGAAGCTACAGCAACGTTTTTGTCTTCCCCTATCAAATAAGGGATTTCAACAATCCGTGAACTATTTGCAAAGGCCGATAAAAAAAGAAACGCAAAAATTCCAGCAGCTACCAATCCCAAAAAAAGAAGAAAAATATTTTTAATTATTTTTTTTGCTTTACTCATATTTCACCCATTTACGAAAGATCTGAGAGTCTTCGTAATCGTAGTTGTCCACATGCAGCTGAAATATCACTACCTTTTTCAGCCCTAACAACTGCATCTATACCTTTTTTCACAAGGACATCTAAAAAATTGTCTACAAATTTTTTTGATGGTTTTTCAAAACCAGCCGGATTTGGGTTTACAGGAATAAGATTGACCATTACTTTCATATCTTTAAAGATATCTACTAACCTTAAAGCGTCTTCAGTAGAATCATTAAATCCTTTAATCAATATATATTCGAAAGTGACTCTTTTGTTGGTTTTTTCCTGATATATTCTACACGCTTGAATTACCTCTTCAAGTGGATAAGCATGATTAATTGGCATTATTTTATCTCTTTGAAGATTTGTTGTTGCATGAAGGGAAACAGATAACCTTATTTCCTTATTCAAATTAGCCAACTCTTCTATCATTTTTGGAATTCCGACGGTAGAAATAGTTATATGTCTAGCACCTAACTTTTTCATTTTAGGATCATTGAAAATATTCACGCTTTGAATCACATTACCAAAATTTAAAAGTGGCTCGCCCATTCCCATGTATACCAAATTATTTATATTAATATTATTATCTTTTTCCATAGCTAAAAACTGTCCAACAATCTCACCTACTGTTAAATTCCTTACAAAACCACTTTTCCCGGTGGAACAAAATTTACACTTAAGAGGACACCCTACTTGAGTTGAAATACATGCGATAGTTCTAGAAGGATAATATATTAATACTGACTCTATCAAGTTACCATCAGCTAATTCAAAGAGATATTTTGTTGTACCGTCAATTTTTGAAATCTCTTTTTGAACAATATCAGGTAACAAAATAATAAAGTTTTCTTTTAAAGTTTTCCGTGTCTCCTTGGATAAATTTGACATATCATCAAAATTAAAAATACGCTTTTTATATATCCAATCACAAATTTGATCAGTTCTGTACTTCTCAATACCAAAGTTTTCTGTTAAATAATTTTGTAAACCTTCATAGTCAAAATCTAATATATTCTTCAAAACCATACCTTTTCCTCTTCCTCACTTTTAGATTCCTTATTCAAAACTTTTTTGTTTCATTATACACTTTTATCTAATCAAGTCTTTTAATTCTAACTAGCGCCTGTAGTTAATTATACTATATTTAAATGATAAATTCAAATATTGTCGTATTTTTATTGTAGCAAATAAAAATAATAATCCCTAGTCATCTTAATTTTAAGTTTGATTAACTAGGGATTATTCTTTAGAAACAGTGTATATAAATACAATTAATTTATCTTCTATCTCCAGCTAGAACTACCATTCTTAATAATTGGGCAATTGCCATCAGAGCTGATGCAACATAAGTCAACGCCGCTGCATTTAATACCTTTTGAGCAGCAGCAACTTCGCTTTTAGACATGCCCATCATAGGCAATAATTTAACGGCTCTCTTACTCGCGTTAAATTCTACCGGTAAAGTTATAATAGAAAATAAAACCACAAAAATAAATAAGAATATTCCTGCATTTACCAAAAATGGTGCAGAAAAAATCAAACCGACCAAGAAAATAATCCATGATAGGTTTGAACCAATGTTAGCTAAAGGAACACTTATGTTTCTTAAAACCAAAGGTTTGTAACCTTTAGCATGTTGAATAGCATGCCCTGCTTCGTGCGCAACTACACCTAATGCCGCCACTGATGAACTATTATATGTAGAATCAGAAAGCCTTAAGACTTTTTGAGTAGGGTCATAATGATCAGTTAACATTCCTCTTGTCCTTTCAATTCTCACGTCATACAGCCCAACAGAATCAAGTAACCTTCTTGCAAACATATATCCTGGTTCTCCAACTGAAGATTTTATTTTTGAATATTTATTAAAGGCAGTACTTACCTTTATTTGCGCATACAAAGCCAGTAGCAATGGTGGAATAAGTAACCAAAGAGTAGAATACATTTTTTTCACCTCCGAAAAAATTATCCTTCATTTCTCAGTCTAAATATTTGTAGCTTCTATATAAGAACCACTCTTAAATCATACCAAATAATTAAACAACACAAATTCTAAACTCATTTTAGCACCTTTTTATTTAAATATCTTTACAAAGATGTATAAATTTTAATTTTGAGGATCTTTAAAAATATTGTTGACAAAAAGTTTTTTTATTGATACAATATATTTAATTTAAAATTTTAAAAAAATTATTCGAGGGACGACATATGTTAAGTAAAATAAGAGAACTCTGTTGTATTGAAACAATAAATGAATATTACTATTATTATTGGTTTAGAAAGACACCCACGTTGGTGCCTTTGTTGTGTCGTACCTCGTAACAACAAAGATTCCAAAATGGGTGTCTACTTTATAAAGTAGGCACCCATTTTTTATTAGAAGTTTTGTTATTAGCAAGATAATCTACAAATTCTTTTGGGAGGTGTAATATATGATAATTTTGATGGAAGAGGGTGCTTCGGAAGAAGATATTAACAGGGTAATTCAAAAAGTTAAGGAAGTGGGATTTAAGGCTCATCCTGATAAAGGACACAAGCATACTATCATCGGAGTAGTTGGCGAAGGAGATAGAGATTATATTCTACATAATATTGGAACTTTTCCGGGTGTAGAAAGGGTTGTTGAAATAACTCAACCATTTAAATTAGCGAGTAGGACTTTCAGATCTGAACCTTCATTTTTTGATATAGGGGGGGTAAAAATAGGAAAAGATCATTTCTTAGTTATAGCTGGTCCATGTGCTGTGGAAAGTAGAGAGCAAGTTTTTCAAACTGCAAAAGCCTTAAAACAAGAAGGTGTAAATTTCCTAAGGGGTGGGGCATATAAACCTAGAACTTCTCCATATTCCTTTCAAGGTTTAAAAGAAGAGGGACTTAAAATTTTAAAAGAAATTGGAGAAGAATTTGATCTAAAAATTGTTACAGAGGTTATGGATACAAAAGATGTTGAATTAGTAGCTAAATACGCCGATGTGTTACAAATAGGTGCTCGAAATATGCAGAACTTTTCGCTTTTAAAAGAAGCTGGTAAAATAAATAAACCAGTTTTGCTAAAACGAGGTTTATCCGCTACTTACAAAGAATTTTTAATGGCGGCAGAATACATCATGTCTGAAGGGAATTATCAAGTGATTCTATGCGAAAGAGGAATAAGGACCTTTACGGATGAAACTCGCAATACTCTGGATATAAGCGCCATTCCCGTAATAAAAAGATACAGTCATTTACCAATTATAGTTGACCCCAGTCACGCATGTGGCAATTGGAGATACATAATTCCGCTTTCGAAGGCAGCCGTTGCAGCAGGTGCAGACGGACTAATTGTTGAAGTTCATCCTAACCCACAAAACGCTTTATCCGATGGTGAACAATCTTTAAATTTGCAACATTTCAGTGACTTAATGAAACAAGTAAGGGCCCTTGCTGAGGTTGAACACAAAATAATTAACTAATATTATCTATATAAATTATTAATTGGAGGATATAAAATGCCTTTTAAAAACGTGTTACTAATTGGTTGTGGCTTAATTGGATGTTCGCTTACGTTAGCTCTCAAAGAAACAAAAGAAGTAAAATTAATACATGGATACGATTTAAATGATAAAAATCTAGAAGATGCCTTAGAAATAGGCGCCATTGATAAAAAAACTAATCTCGATGACGTGTCACCTTATGACTTGATTATCTTAGCTACGCCTGTTGAAGAGGTAATCCACTCTTTAAATAACATAATCCCACGCCTCACCAAAGATACTCTAATAACAGATGTAGGAA
>NZ_DAOPSE010000021.1:0-22647 GCF_035349255.1 Defluviitoga sp.
TCATTAAAGATTGCATGCCTTCTGCTTTGGCATCAAAGGTTATTTTATACTTACCACCTCTTTCAATCTTGACTGGCGCTTGCAACAATTGAACAGACCATTGATTTGGTCCATGATCTGTCACAATGACTTTTAGAGCCCCGTCAACAGTTAAAGCCTCAGCCAACCCTTCTCCATGATTTAAAAACAGCGACCAACTGCCTCCACTATCAAGATATCCACTTTCATCTGGCTGATTTTGAGATAACTCCGTTGTAAAACTACCGTTCCCTAACAAATTAATATTTTGATCTAAATTACAAAAGATCGTGTTGGTTAGTAAAATTAAGAAGAAAAAGCACAATAAGGAAATATAAACATCTTTCTTAATAAGCTTTGATTTAAACATACAATAAACCTCCTTGACGAGGGAGAGGGCTCCGCCCTAGACCCGCTTTAAATTCAAAATCTTATTTTTAAAGTGCTTAGTTAGAAAGGGAGAGGGCTCCGCCCTAGACCCGCTTTAAATTCAAAATCTTATTTTTAAAGTGCTTAGTTAGAGAGGGAGAGGGCTTCGCCCTGGACCCACTTTAAATTCAAAATCTTATTTTAAATTGCTTAGTTAGAGAGGGAGAGGGCTTCGCTCTGGACCCGCTTTAAATTCAAAATCTTATTTTAAATTCATATTAATAATCGATATTTAAAATTATTACAATCAATTAAATTTTAAAGTGTCAATAAAATGGATTTGTAAGCTTTTTTTCAAAAGATTCACGGAGAATTTCTCCGTGAATAATCGATAAAATGTGGATATGAGATGAAATAAACACTATAACCCACACGTAGTGAGAGGTGCATAAATTCCTTAGAATATACTCCATCTATTTAAATGATATATTGAAACATGTTACATTGCAAAATGAATTAGCTTGATTTAGACTTAAATATTAACGAATGTCTAAAAATATTTAACAAATTTGTTTGTTTTCATACTTTTGCGCATTTGTGATAAAATAATTTTGTCAAAAATGAAATATGTTTGTTATTTAGTTTTGAAATATGAATTTATATTTTAAATTTTGTATAATATAGTAAGTACAGAAAAATGGAGGTGTAAAATGAACGAAAACGAAAAAAGGGTTTTAGAATTCTTAAAAAACTCTGATAAGCCTTTAAGACCGGGGGATATTGCTCAAGGTCTAAATATGGATAGTAAAGAGGTTAGCGAAATAATAGCGAAGCTAAAAAAAGAAGACAAAATCTATTCTCCTAAAAGATGTTATTACACAGCCAAAAAATAAACCGCACATACAATAAATTGTAAATATGTTGACAAAACTTATTTTTAGTGGTATAATTTTTTTTGGCATTTGGAAACAACAAATTTTAAAAAAGACTAATAAATAACATCGAAAAATTATTCCGGGTTAGCTCAGCGGTAGAGCGGGTGGCTGTTAACCACTAGGTCGGGGGTTCGAATCCCTCACCCGGAGCCATTTTTTTATTTTTAAATCCCATTCTAGATCTCTCACCCAATATCTATACCCTTTCATTATCCTTCCTGGTTTTTAAATTTTAATTTCCTTACACTCCCTATTCACTATTTTTATTTTTCAAGCAGCTTCATCAAACACCCTTTACATTCAATATTTTCATTTAATGTGAAGCTTACTCACATATTTTATTTTTTAAAAAACTGCGTACTTCTGTTTTTCAAAATCTAACAATAAAAAAGTACCTTAGATTTTATATTTGTTTTTTAATATAAATAACTTAGCTATACACAGCAGTTCTAGATAGTTTAAATGCCTCGTGATTCAAAGATAAGAGATTAATTACCCTGTTTAATCTTACTTTTTTAAAACATTTTTCTTAAATCCTACAAATCTAGTGGAACTACCTAAGAAAAAATGATATAATTAAGTGAAATATCCTCACGTCTCACAAACCGTTGATTAATACAATTCAAAAAATTTCTACAAATATCTTTTCTTTAAAAAATATATATTTCATTTTCATCTGCCTAAAAGTTCCAGAAGTTATCATTTGTTGGCACTGATTAGTGAAAAAACAAACAATTTTCACTTCACTAAAACTCTTAGAAAAAAGGTAATACCAGAACTTCTAAAATACTATAAAATATAGATTGGAGGCGGTAGTATGAATCAAAACAGTAAGTCTGGAAGGGTAGTTTCTATAATATTAGCGGTTGTTCTAGGATTTCTAGTGGGTTTTTTAGTGGCAACTCCTATCATTCGTAAGGATTTGGCTACAGAAGACCAACTAGCTAAAATCCAAGAAGATATCAAACAACTTGAATCAAAAGTCAAGGAAACCGCTGCAATATCCCAAATGATTAAAGATCTTGAGTCGAATCTAAAAGCCGAACTAACTACAAAACTATCTGCAGTTGAAGAAAAGATCGAAAAAAGCGTTGAACCTTCGCAAATCGGCCCTGCTCCTGAGCAACCATGGCCTTATGTACCTCTCGATGTTGAAGAAGTCAGAAAACTTGGACATAAGGGATACTATGACGGTGGTTGTGCTTACGGTGCATTTAATGCTATTATCTCCTCGCTGGCCGAGAAGATCGGTTACCCATATAACCAAATACCTACTTACATGTTACATTTTGGAAGAGGTGGAATTCTAGGGGAAGAAAGTGTTTGTGGAGCGGTATTAGGTTCAATTGCTGCAGTTAATCTTATAACCGGAAAAGAATATGCCCCAATTGCTCTTGCACTGGTAGAATACTACAAAAACACTCCTTTACCTACAGAGATTTCTAACAGATACGCTGTTAACCATGAGTTTTTGGTTGATGAATATTTAAGCGATGTAGCATTTCCACAAAGTGTTGCAGGTAGTGTAAATTGTAAAGTTTCTAAGGAAGAATGGCTCAAGGTTTCTGGTTATGAACCAAATAGTCAGGAACAAAGAGAACGATGTGGCAGAATTACTGGAGACATGGCTGCTAAAGCCGCAGAGCTTCTAAACGAATGGTGGGAACAAAAAAGTGGCGTAGAAGAAGAAACCGGACCTGTTGCAAAATTTAAAGAAATATTCCCAAACTCTCAATTCAAACAAGTAGAAGAAAATGTCTACCAAGTAATTCAAAATGGCAAAGTTATTGGTTATGTTGGTATTGGTAGCAAAAAAGGATTCGGGGGACCAATAACAGCTGCAGTAGGTATAAATTTAGATGGAACTCTTAAG
Source organism: Defluviitoga sp. (assembly GCF_035349255.1). Lineage (NCBI taxonomy): Bacteria > Thermotogati > Thermotogota > Thermotogae > Petrotogales > Petrotogaceae > Defluviitoga > Defluviitoga sp. The sequence continues at coordinate 3,196 of NZ_DAOPSE010000021.1, forward strand.
GGAGTACGTGTGCTTGAACAAAATGAAACACCTGGCCTAGGAGATAAAATCACAGACACTAAATACTTATCTAAATTTGAAGGATTGAGTTACGATAAAATCAACGTTGACACAATATCTGGAGCAACAGTTAGTAGTAAAGCTTTAATTGAACTTGTTCAAGAAGAAGCTCAGAAACTGAAAAATTATGCGAAATAACTTGGATTTCTAAAAAGAAGCCGCTACTTTTCAATAAAAGTAGCGGTTTCTTTTATGCTAAACTGTTTCAAGGAGGTATTAAGTACTATTATCCCATAATTACTTCTATTTTATGAGTTTTCCCATCTTTTATAGGTTTAATAATATTCTTTTCTAATGCTACATCATCTAGTTTAATTTGTTTTACCCCTTTTTCTACATGTTGTGGATTTCTTACGGTAATATTATAAACATCTCCAAAATATCTTCGTTTAACTTGAAATCCATCCCAATCGGACGGAATACAAGGATCTATAACTAAACCTTCAAAATCTGCCCTAATACCTAGTATCCATTGAGTTATCGCAACAAAATTCCATGCAGCCGTACCAGTTAACCATGAGTTTTTAGCCTCTCCATGATTTTTTGCATCTCTACCAGCTATTGTTTGAGCATAAACATACGGTTCTGTGCGATGAATTTCACTAATATCTTCTAAATAAGCTGGCGCTATCTTTTTATAATATTCAAATGCTCTTTCACCATTTCCTACAATAGTTTCTGCGATCATAATCCAAGGATTGTTATGACAGAAAACACTCCCATTCTCCTTATATCCAGGAGGATAAGAAGAAATCTCACCAAGTTCGATATGGTATGACTTGTAAGTAGGATCTAATAAAATAAGGCCATATTGCGTATCTAGTCTTTCTTTTACAGAATCTAAAGCCTTTTTTGCAAAACCATTATCCAAACCCATTCCGCCCATAATACAGAATCCTTGAGGTTCTATATAAATTTGACCCTCCTCATTTTCTATACTCCCCACCTTATTACCAAAATAATCATAAGCCCTTAAAAACCAAGCTGGATCAACGCCATATTTTTCTATGCTTTTCTTCATCTCTTCGATATGAATCAACGCTTCTTGAGCAAGCTCTTTTTCTCCACGATGCTCACATAATTTTACAAAATCAGGACCAACAGTAATAAACATACCTGCAATCATCACAGATTCTGCTTGACTGTCCTTCTTGTTACTCAAAGTTTGAAAGGATTCTCCTGGTTCATCTGAAAAACAACTCAAATTTAAACAATCGTTCCAATCAGCATGACCAATCAACGGTAATCCATGAGGCCCTTTATTATTAATAACATGCCAAAATGAAGCCTTGAGATGATCAAATAAAATTGCCTCTTTACCATTATTGAACGGAACCTTTTCTTCAAGAATGTCATATCTGCCAGTTTCTTTTATATATGCTACTGTACTCATAATTAACCATAAGGGATCATCATTAAATCCACTACCTATTGCATCATTACCCTTTTTGTTGATAGGTTCATATTGATGATAGGCACTCCCATCTTCAAACTGAGTTGCAGCTAAATCCAAAATTCTTTCTCTTGCTCTATCAGGAATCATATGAACAACACCAAGAATATCCTGATTTGAATCTCTGAAACCTATCCCCCTACTTATCCCAGATTCAAAATAAGAAGCACTCCTGGAAAGATTAAAAGTAACCATACATTGATACTGATTCCAAATATTAACCATTCTATTTAACTTTTCATCGTGAGTATGTACTGTAAAATTATCTAAAAGGCTGTTCCAGTATCTATTTAACCTATTAAAAGCCTCTTGAACTTTTTCTTCTGTATTAAATCGTTCAATCAGTTCATGCGCCTTCTTTTTATTAATCACACCAGGCTTTTCCCATTTTTCTTCCTTTTCGTTTTCAATATAACCTAGTTGAAATATCAAAATCTTTTCTTCACCTGGCGAAAGCTCAAAAAATATACTATGAGACGCGATTGGAGACCAACCACTTGCAATTGAATTTTTTGATTTGCCAGCAGCTACTACTTCTGGCTCATTAAAACCATTGTACAAACCCATAAAACTTTCTCGATCTGTATCAAAACCGTCTATCTCTTGATTTACTGTGAAAAAAGAATAATGATTTCTTCGTTCCCTGTATTCCGTTTTATGATAGATCGTCGATCCTTCGATCTCAACCTCCCCCGTGTTAAAATTACGTTGAAAGTTGCTCATATCATCAAAAGCATCCCACAGACAAAACTCAATGAAAGAAAACAACTTAAGGTTTCGCTTTCTATTACTTTCATTTTTAATCTTTATTTGATGAATCTCACAATTAGCTCCTAAAGGTACAAAGTATAAAATCTCGGTAGAAATATCGTTGTATCTGCTACTAATTATTGTATATCCCATACCATGAAGACACCCGTATTCATCTAAATCCTTTTTCACCGGAGCCCATGTTGGAGACCAAATATCTCCGCCCTCATTTAAATAATAATATCTACCGCCTGCATCAGTGGGGACGTTATTATAACGATAACGAGTAATCCTTCTTTTACTCGCATCTTTGTAAAAACTATAACCTCCACTTGTGTTAGATATCAACGAAAAATAAGCTTCACAACCTAAATAATTTATCCAAGGGTATGGAGTTTGTGGTTGAGTTATGACATATTCTTTTCTACTATCGTCAAAATATCCATATTTCATATCTTTCTGTCCCCTTTCTTAAAAGTGATTAAACATTAAAAGAGTTTACACTCAAATTTTAAGTCCAATCTTTTATTTTTTAAATTAAATTAATTTAATCTAAACTTTTTCTCAAAAAATAAAATCACAAAAAATCAAACTATCCTTTGTGTTTACAAAACATTATTATATTCATTTACTATAATAATATGAAACTTGTTACTTAGCAATGTGGGTTAAACGAAAATAAACGAGATTGAACGAAAATATATTAAATTACTTGTGAAAATTATAGTTTTTTGCTCTCAAACATCCATTGCTTTTTGAATTTAAAAACTTTAAAAAAGAAGGGCACTTTTCGCCCTTCTTTAGTTTTGGTTTAAGTTTAAAACCAGAAATATATAGATAAAATGACCTGAATTGTTTATTATTCAATAAAAAATACTCTTGCTTCACCTGGGTTAACGGTGACTCTTAAATGAGCATCATGAATCTCCCAATTACTCTCTCCTCTTCTATAATTTTCCAACCTAGTATAGACTTTATGTCTACTTCTCCATGTATGATATCCAACATCAATATCAAAATAATAAGGATTCTTAAAATCCACATTTATTGGAATGACAATACCTTTTTTGCCGTCCCACCAGAACATGACAAAAGCCTTTTCACCAAAATCGATAAATCTGTAATTTTTTACATCCTTTAAAATATCTTTACATTCTTCTTTTAAATCTCCCAACAAAGTCATCAATTTTACCATATGATGGCTCGTATCCCAATGTAAAACATACCAATCGAAGAAAGCTAATTTACCATAAAACTGATCCGTGGGAGGCAAATTTTTAAATCTTTCCTCCATAGGATCTTCAACATCCAATCCCGTATTCATCGGTTGAGGTTCAAAAATTTCGTATCCTGAGTTAATAAAAGTAATCCCATTAGGTAAAAAAGTATTTACAACAGCTGTTAACTTCGAGAAAGTTTCTCCACCTTTTCTTGTAACAGCTCTAGGCGTGTCTGGCGTTTCGGCTGTTGCAAAAGTAGGTAAAGAAAGGTTAGGCGTAACTTCAGAAATAAACTTCTTAAATTCCCCTTCTTCTATCCTCGGTTCTGCCCACCAGGAATTACCTAAAATTCCGTCGTATCCGCTCTTTTTAGCTTTCAAGTGATTATCCATATTCAACTCTTCTGCTATTATTACAAAAGCAGGATCGTACTCCTTAACCCTTCTAATAATTTCATGCTCTAACTCGTCTGGTAAAGCATGTCCCATATCCAACCGGGCTCCGTCTATACCATAATTTTTTTGATAAAAAGGCATGATATTTGCAATAACATCCCAAAGCTCTTCATTCTTAATTTCACCAGGAAAAAGGCTCGCCTTAACTACATCAAAAAGTACATAAGGAGGCTGATTTTCATCTATGTACTTTAAAGCTTCCGTTGGATGTGATAAATACAACCTCAAGAATGTGACATCTTCCCATGCGGGTTGAGGATCATTTACCCAATCAGAAAAACCAGGCACAGTTATAACCCTAAACTCTTTTACTATTTCATCCAAAAAGTCTGGATTATCTTTGTTTTTCTTAACAAAATTCTCCCATCTCACAGGGTCTTTAGTTTTAGGATCCCAATCAAATTTTTTAAGGTGTTTTTTCACTTCTTCATTGTTGTAAATTATCTCCAAATTCTCTTTACTGGGTTGAACAAAACCCAAACCCTCGACTCTTGGAGGAGCAAAACCATTCATTTCATCTATATCAATCCAATAAAACCAATCAGGATGTTCAATTATTAAATTGTTATCCCTTGCAGCAGTTCGAGGAACAAAATCAAGCATAACCCTCATCCCTGCCATATGAGCTGCTTCAACAAAGGCTGCAAACTCTTGATCACTTGAAAAGTTGTTCCCCAATAATGTATCATGATAGCTCTTTTCTATCTTAAAGAAATCTTTCACAGAATAAGGAGAACCTACTTCTCCCTTTTTAAATTTATCGCTAGATTGAGTAACTGGAAGCAAATAAATACAATTTACATTGTATTGAGCAAAATAAGGAATCAAAATTATCATTTTTAAAAAAGTTCCTGATTCCGTGTATCCTTTCTCATCTATAGGAACAAAAAGCGTTTTTTGATCGTGAACATAAGCAGCAGTAGCCCGAACAAATGCTCCATAGACTATATCTGTATTAATCCAATCAGAACTCTTTTCCCCATACAAAAAAGAAAGAGGTTTGGCATAATCTTTTTCTTTATCAGATTTACTAACAATATCATCGATAATATTTGAAATGAATTCATACGGATTTACAAAAAATTTCCTCCCTGAAAGTCTTACTTTTCCACTGTATCCTTCAGGCATCCACCTTTTAGGTATTGCGTAATCTTCTTTTGCACCCTCAATCTTACTTTTTAAATATCTGTTAATTTCCAAAAGCATAGACATGATAACTTTCGCCCTCTCTTTAAAATTTATTTAAATACCTTTGAGATTTTAGTGAACATCGATCGAACGGGGGGAACCTGTTTTGGGGTTTTGGACGCGCTATAGCACGTCTCTACTGCTCTTAAATCAAGATTTTGAAGGATCTTTAATCATAAAAATTGAATGTTCCTACAATTAAATACGGTTATCTAGAAATCACTGAGTAGTCGAACGCGCAAACGTCTCTGAACTTTCAAGTTCGCAATGTAGTTTGTTCGCTACACACTTTCCGCCAATCAAAATCTAATACTTAATTGACATTTCAAGTCGCATTAGAAGGGTGTTTTTTAAATGGCGGAGGCGGTGGGACTCGAACCCACAAGGGGATAAACCCCACCGGTTTTCGAGACCGGCCCCTTAGCCAATTCGGTGCACGCCTCCTCTATCAATCTAACTATTGTTAAACATTGTAATATCCACAATGATTATAACTTTTTAAAAACCAAATGTCAATCGATTAATTCTTTCTTGGTTTCCCAAAAAATTCTAGCCCCTGGTTTAAATCCATATTCTTCAAAAAAACCTACTTTTACTTCAAGAGCATATCTGAATGGTTTGTAAATTGTATATACTGGACAGTTTTGACTATAACAAGGTTCCATCGTTTTAATCTCTAAAATAACTCCTTCGCTGTTAATAAAAGCTATATCAAGTGGAATATACGTATTTTTCATCCAAAAGGCCCTTATTCCTTCAGTTGGAAAAACAAATAACATTCCATATTCTTTAGGAATATCGTTACTATACATCAACCCTAAACTTTGTAATTCGTCGTTATCTGCAATTTCAATAGGTATAGTTATAGATTTGCCATCCTGTGAAATTGTTAGTTCACCTTTTGGAAACACTGGTAAATTAATATCTTGGGATATTAGCAAGATAGAAAAAGAAAGAAACACAAGTAAAAGAAACATATTTCTTTTCAATTTTTCATCCCTCTTTTTTATTTTTATTTTACTACAGCGCCTCCGGGATTCCAAATATCACAGGGACCAATTACACAGCTCTTAAAACTATAACAACTTTATTTCAATATTATTTCATTGCATTTATAAACATTTCCAATTCTTTTAAATCTCTCTGCCTTTTATACAATGGTTCTTTATTTTCTTTGTAAACATTTAATTGCTCTTCAAAAGTTGGTATTCCATCTTCTTCGTATATAATCCCCAATGCTAATTTATCTTCCTGAAAAGCAATCTCAAGCGCTTTAATTTTATCCGTTGGATCATAATCATCGCCAAGCTTATATGTATGTTGATTAAACCAAGCATAGGTATTTATTCTATTGAAAGTGACGCAAGGTTGAAATATATCAACTAAAGCATAACCCTTATGTCTAATCGCCCTTTTTATAATCTCTTTTGTACCTTTCACATCACCTACAAAAGCCCTTGCAACAAAAGTAGCCCCATTGGCAATAGCAACTGCTATCGGATTAAAAGGATCTGAAATAACCCCGTTGACTTGAACAGGTGTAACCATACCCTTTTGAGTGGTTGGAGAAGCCTGACCTTTTGTTAACCCATAAACCCTATTATCATGAACAATATTTGTAATATCGACATTTCTTCTAATATTATGAATAAAATGGTTTCCTCCCTCTCCGTACATATCCCCATCACCACTCTCCGCAATAACAAAGAGCTCAGGATTTGCCATTTTTATTGCAACTGCAACAGGAAGTGCTCGTCCATGTAACCCGTTAAAAGTATTATTCTTAAAATAATGAGGAATCTTTGCAGCTTGGCCTATTCCAGAAACAACTACCAAATTATTGGGAGTGATCTCTTCTAATTCTTCCAACGCTTTTTTAAGAATATTTAATATTCCAAAGTTCCCACATCCTGGACACCAAGCAATATCTAGTTCCTTTTCATTTTCAAAGGTGAAAAGATTTTGTCTGTCTGACATTATAAGTCCCCCTCAATTTTTTCGTTAATTTTAATGATCAATTCTTCTACAGAAAACGGCATACCATTATATTTAAGGATTTTCGAGTCGATACTCACTCCCGTTTCTGCCTTAAACAATCTTGCAAACTGACCAGTAGCATTATTTTCAATATCGATAACCTTTTTCGCATTTTCAAGATACTTAACAGAACCTTTATCAAGAGGAAAAACCTGAGAAAAATGAAGCATCGCTATCTTCTTGTCTTTAATATTTTCTATAGCCTCTTTTACTACATGATAGTTAGAACCCCAACAAACAATCAAATATTCATAGTTTTCATCCCCTACCAACTCAGGACTTATTATCTCATCATTAATAGCCTCAAACTTCTTTAATCTCTTGTCTACCATCTTTACTCTTATTTCAAGATTTTCAGTTATATGTCCATGTTCATCGTGTTCATCACTATCTACTATCACAAGCCCTTTACCAAAATTAGGAATTCCTCTTGGCGATACTCCTTTAACTGCTTTACTTAAATCATACCGCTTATAATTCTCATCTGTTTCAACAAAATGCTTTTCTATTTTAATATCCGATAAATCGAACTTTTTTACGTTTGAATATGAATCAACAAAAAACTGATCTGTCAAAATAAACACAGGCACTTGGTACTTATCTGCCATATTAAAAGCTTTTTGAGTTAAATAAAATGCTTGTTCAAATGTCCCAGGAGCATAAACGATCCTTGGAAATTCACCGTGTCCAGCATGAACAACCAAATTCAAGGCTTCTTGAGCTGTCCGGGTAGGCAGCCCTGTTGCTGGCGCAGGTCGTTGCCCTAAATGAATCACTACAGGAGACTCAATCATCCCCGCTAACGATACTCCTTCTTCCATAAGTGCAAAACCGCCATCAGAAGTGGTGACCATAGCCCTTCCACCAGTATACCATGACCCTAAAGCCATATTAATAGCAGCTATCTCATCCTCTGCTTGTTCAACTACAATATCAAAATGTTTTGAAAAGTTAGCCATAGCAGTCAACACACCTGTACCAGGAGTCATGGGATAAGCAAAAATCGAATCGCATCCTCCAGCTAATGCACCTAAGGCAACTGAATCAGTCCCACTTAATAACAAATCTTCTTTTAGATCTTCATCAGCTTCTATATCAATAATTATTTGTCCTTTATCTCGGAGTTCCTTGCCGATTTGATATCCCTTTGAAGCAGCTAGAATATTCCCTTCTACTATTTCTTTACCTTTTCTACCAAACGTTTCAACTAAATAATCTTCGATCGATTTTACTCTAATTCCAAAAAGCCCTAGAACCACTCCTACAGCAACAATATTTGCAAAAATCGGGTTCCCTAAATCATTCGCTATTTTGAGCAATGGCACATCTATTAAATTATCCATTTCTAATTTTAATGCTTCATTATCTGCAATAATCAAAGTTTTATCAGTAACTCGTTTACCTAAATGAGTTACTGAATTTCGAGACAAAGGAATCAAAATATCAATTCTGTCTACAAAACTGTTCACAGGTCTTGAACTTACCCTAATTTCAGTAGAATTGCTTCCACCTCTTATTCTAGACATATATTCTTTTGTAGCAAAAACATAATACCCATCTCTTTTTAAGATATAAGTTAGTAAACTTTCAATTGTTTGAATGCCTTGTCCCGCTTCTCCGGCTAAAACAATCGAAACTTCATCCTTTAAAGTTGTATTCATAACTAACCCTCCATGCCCTTAGCAATTTTAAAACATTCACAAATTCCAACCATGTTCGTTTAATTTAAACTCTACAAATTCACCTTCGAAAAAATACTCTACACCTTCCGAAAGCACTATAGTTTCGAATGTTTCCAAATTTACAAATAATCCCCACCCTCTCTTCAATTGGTTTGAAAACTTTAAAAAACTAAAATATTTTGTCTCTAAACCATCAACATTTCTGGCTAAAGCATAACTAGCCTTGACGTTTCTTAGGACTTTTTTTGATTTTTCAACATGAATTTCTCTTGGCCTTCCCCAATCATACAATCTGTAAGTTAAATCAGAACTTTGCTGAATTTCCAATAATAAACTATTAGGTCCAAGCGTATGGACCGTTCCAGCAGGAATAAAAATTGTATCATTTTTGTTCATTTCGTATTCTTCCAAAACATCGTCCCAGGTATTATCATCTAGCGCTTTTAATATATTTTGATTATCGTTAGAAACCTTTATTCTGCCATGATCTTTTAAGAAAAACCAGGCTTCTGATTTACCCCATTTTTGATTTTCTAATATTTTAGCCATAACGTCATCCGGATGAAGCTGTATTGACAACCAAGAAGAAGTAGCAATTAATTTCAAAAGAAGAGGATATTGAGGAAATAATTCACCAGGATTACCATATAATTTTCCACTATCTTTTCCAACCAATTCTGTTTCTGTATTATTCAACCCTGAGTACAACCAAACTTCACCAATTTTTTCCTCAGTTTTAACTTTGAAGATTTCATTGAGTATCTCACTGCCCCAAACTTTTTCTGAAAAAATTGGTTTTGAAAGTAGCGGCTCAGTTATTTTCATCTACATTTTCCTCCTATGGTGAAAAATAGTGTTTCGAAAAAATTATAAGAATCACGATTATAATTGAGAATAGGGGGGGCTACTCATCAAAAAGCCTTTTCAAGTACAATATCTTTTTTGGTACGCATATTTGCAAGGTATTGATCATACTTTACATTTAACCAACTCATAGTATATAGAATCTTCTCCTCATACGGTTGTGAACCACCGTTATATAAACTATAAGCCTCATCTTCACCGTAGCGTATTTTTAGATCATACAAATATAGAGCAGCTGTAATAATTTGAACATCCGCTCTTTCTTTAATATTATCCCAATACCACGGTGAAAGAAAATCGATACCCTCATAAATTTCTAAATATTGATATTTCAAGTACCAATATGTCGGGGCTTGAATTTGAAAATATCCTAAACTATTACCATTATCGCCCTTGATATTTTCGAAATTTGTCTCAACTATACCGATTGCAAGAAGCTCTATAGGAGTCACTAGTTCTCTAAGCTCGGGCATTTGGTTATAAAGGAATAAAAGGGCACCAACCATTTCACTGACGACCTTTTCGCCCACTTTGGTAAATTTCGTCAAATAATCCTCAAAAAAACCAACTTGTACCAAAATTTTATCTTCAACGTATTCATATTTTGTTGCTTCAAAATAAATTATCAGAACTATGGAAAAAACCAGTAATGCAAAAATACCAAACAAAATCAAATATTTCCTTTCTTTAAAGAAATTATTAAAATTCATAGAGAGCTCTCCCTTCTAAAAACCCTAATATGGTAGAAGAACCTTGGTGAAATCCGCATATTTTAATTGTTTGAGGGACTAAATATTTAACTATTAAGGAACAATAAACTCTCATGATTCAATTATATCATATTTTAAAATAACTGCTTTTTTAAACAATTTTAAACTAAAACATTAAAAAAGGGCTTTCTTAATAGAAACTTAATAAAAATATCTTTCTTGAATTAAATATTTATAAAAAGTTTTCTTTCCTGTTCCTTATTTATGTTACAATATATAAGAAACTAGAGACTAAAAATATTCGCTATAACATAACGCTAACTCAACGAAATTCCAACTATTCAAATAAAAATTACAATAAAGGAGTATTTAGATGCTCTCAGATAACATTGCAATAGGGAGATATGTTGAAAAAGATTCATTTATGCATTCATTAGATCCAAGAGTCAAGCTTTTAGGACTTTTTGTACTCGCTGGATTTGCTTTTTCAATTAATAGTTTTATTGACGTAGCTCTTATGTTTGTATATACCTTAGTCTTGATGATTCTATCAGAATTAAGTTTAAGATTCTATTTAAAATCTCTAAAATCAGTGTGGTTCATTGTTATTTTTGCCTTTGTTATTCAATTGTTTACTAGAGGTGGCAATACAATTTTTCAAATTGGTTTCATTAGAATCAGCGATGTAGGACTATTCAATGCATTCATTATAACTTTTAGAATAATATTCGCTGTTCTATTGGCTTCAGTTTTAACCCTAACAACTTCACCAACTTCGCTTGCTCACGCACTTGAAGATGTACTTCGCTGGTTTTTTGTTCCCAAAAGATTTGCGCATGAAATTGCCATGGTTATGACCATTGCTATTAGGTTCATTCCAGTGATTGCAAGCGAAGCCGATAGAATAATGAAAGCGCAACTCAGTAGAGGTGCAAATTTTGATGACCGAAAATTTTCAGGAAGAATCAAAGGAGCAATTTCAATTATAGTTCCTCTCTTAGTTTCTGCCCTCAGAAGGGCCGAAGATCTTAGTATAGCAATGGAAGCAAGGGGATACAACGGATGGGAAGGAAGAACAAGATTCAAACAATTTAAGTGGGAGTTAAAAGATACATTATTCTTAATTTCTTTTTGTGTTCTTTGTTTTGTAATAATTTTTGTATAATATATGATATTACCCTGTATGTAGAAGGTGATATAACACGATGAATTTCAAATATATATACGGCCCAATTCCATCTCGCAGATTAGGTCGTTCATTAGGAATCAGCCCTATTCCCTTTGGAACATGCAACCTGTCATGTGTTTACTGTCAACTTGGGCGAACCATAAATATGATAAATGAAAGAAGAGAATTTTTTCCAGTTGAAGAAATAATAAAAGAATTTAAAGAATATTCTCTTAACGGATTTGGTGATGTTGATTTCGTCACAATAGTCGGTGAAGGAGAGCCATTACTGTACTCAAAAATCGGAGAATTAATCTCTCAAATACGAGAAATTACTGATAAACCGATCGCTGTAATAACAAATGGTATACTACTGTCAGATAAAAATGTATGGGAAGAATTAATGCAAGCAGATGTAATAATGCCAACATTAGACGCGTATGATAAAGAAACATTCAAAAAAATAAATCGACCACACAAAAGCATCTCATTTGAAGAATACGTAAACGGTTTGATAGAATTTTCTAAAGTATATCAAGGCAAAATTTGGCTTGAATTCATGCTGGTAAAAGATATCAATGACAGTGAAGAATCGTTAAGGAAAATTAAAGAAATTTTTGATAAAATAACATACGATAGGATTTACATTAATGTACCAGTTAGACCACCTGCAGAGAAATGGGTTGAAATGCCTGATAAAAAAAGTATCGAATTAGCAGAAGAAATTTTAGGTGGAATAGCTATCGATCATTTAGCAAAAAACGAATTTTACAGTGCAATAGATGACGATTATGAAGCTCTAATAAGTATAATAAAAAGACATCCAATGAACCAATATGAAATTAAAAGCTTTTTGGAAAGCCGCAACTGTAAAAATATTAACGAAATAATGGAACGATTAGAAAAAGAAGAGAGCATCGAAGTGATCAACTACAAAGGCTTAAAGATTTACAGGTTAAAAAGATTAAAAGCATCTAGGAGGTAACCAAATGGCGGAAAATAAAAATAAAGACAATAAAAAGATCAACCCAGAGCCAACCGAAAAGAAAGAAGAAAACAAAAAAAAGGTAAAATCCACAGGCATTATTTGGATATACATCTCGCTAATAGCCATTTTTGTTATTGCTATAATTTTTTTGACCAGTGAAAAGGTGACAAACATCCCCTTTTCTCAACTGATAAGTATGATAAACGATGACGAAATTGAATCGATGAACATTAATCAAAATGGAACGATAGATATCGTAGCAAAAGATGGTACCCTTTATAAATCATTTTCTCCAAATATGATGGCTGATAAACAATACATTGACACAATAATTCAAAAAGGAATCAAGGTCGATTACAAGCAAAGCCTATTGTCTAAGTGGTGGTTTAATCTACTGATAAGTTTAGTCCCAACGGTAATTATCGTACTATTTTTGTACTGGATGTACAAATCCGCACTTTCAGGAACTAAAAGCAGTATGAGTTTCACTAAAAATCTTTCTAAACAGTTTGAACCTTCAGATAAAAAAGTAACGTTTAAAGACGTAGCCGGAATAGACGAAGTAGTTGAAGAAGTCCAAGATATAGTTAACTTTCTAAAAAACCCTGAGGAGTACCGAGAAATCGGTGCAAGAATGCCTAAAGGAATCTTACTAGTCGGACCTCCAGGAACGGGTAAAACACTCACTGCAAGAGCAATAGCTGGAGAAGCAAATGTACCCTTCTTCTATGCAAGTGGTTCAGACTTTGTCGAACTATTTGTTGGTGTTGGAGCTGCGAGAGTCAGAGACTTATTTAAAACTGCAAAAGAAAACGCTCCTTCCATTATATTTATAGACGAGCTAGACGCAGTCGGTAGACAAAGAGGTTCCGGACTCGGTGGGGGGAACGATGAAAGAGAACAAACTCTAAACGCCCTTTTAGTTGAACTAGACGGTTTTGACTCTTCTACCGGAGTCATAGTTATGGCCGCTACCAACAGACCAGACGTCTTAGATAAAGCACTTCTAAGGCCAGGCCGTTTCGATAAAAAGTTATTTGTAGGACCACCAGATGTCAATGGAAGAAAAGAAATCTTAAAAATACACATAAGAAATAAAGTAGTTAGCGATGATGTAGATTTAGACATCTTAGCAAAAAGAACTCCCGGTTTTGTAGGAGCTGACTTAGAAAATTTAACAAATGAAGCCGCTTTAATAGCAACTAGAAAGAGAAAGCCTGCGATCGAGATGATCGACTTTGAAGAGGCTTTAGAAAAAATAGTCTCAGGTCCAGCTAAAAAGCACAAAATAATCTCAGATAAAGAAAGAAAAATCCTAGCATACCATGAAATGGGACATTCAATAATAGCATATTCATTACCTAACACAGATCCTATCTACAAAATTACTATAATTCCAAGAGGAGTAGGATCGCTCGGCAGCACACTAATGCTCCCAGAAAAAGATAAATTTTTATTAAAAAAATCTGAATTACTAGACAGAATCACTGTTATGTTAGGTGGAAGAGCTGCTGAAAAACTCGTTTTCGATTTTGCTACAACAGGAGCAAAAGACGACTTACACAAGGCAACCGAACTTGCAAAAACTATGGTTTACCGTTTAGGAATGTCTAAAAAGATTGGTCCAGTTTATTGGGAAGCTCAAGAAGAAGAAGTGTTCTTAGGCAGTGATTTAACTAAACAAAGAAACTATTCTGAAGAAACTAAAAAAGAACTAGATATTGAAGTGAAAAGAATTATTAACAACATGTATGACAAAGCATTAGACATTCTAGCTAAAAATAGAGAAAGATTAGATCTGTTGTCTTCTTACATATTCAAAAAAGAAACCATGTATGGAGAAGAATTCAGAAAGATGATGGCAATGGATATAGAAGAACTTAGAGCTTACATAGGTGGAAAAGACGAAATAAACGAATTCTTAAAAATGGATGTAATAAATGGTCTTCAATATCAAAAAGCATAAAAAGGAGTTTGGTAAAAACATTGATCAAAGCTGTAATTTTTGATATGGATGGTGTAATAATAGATAGTGAGCCGTTGCACTGGGACGCAAACAAACAAATCTTTGCACAATTAGGTATTCCCATTCAAGACGTGCCATACAGTAATTACATAGGTGTTAGTAACGAAGATATGTGGCAAGATTTAAAAAACCTTTTTAATCTGTCACACAGTATAGAAGAACTAGTACAATGGCAAAACGAAGAAACACTAAAATATTTCAAAGAAACACCATATAAACCCATCGATGGTATTGTAGAACTGTTAATCGAGTTAAAAAATAATAATTTCAAGGTTGGATTAGCCTCTTCTTCACCTGAAATTCTAATTGAAGAAGTTCTAACTCATCTAGATATTAAAAAATATTTTGATACATATGCTAGTGCAGATTACGTTCCTCGTGGCAAACCTAAACCAGATCTCTTCTTATATACAGCAGGTCTACTACAAGTAAAACCAAAAGAATGTGTAGTAATCGAAGATTCAAAACAAGGAGTTAAAGCTGCAAAAGCTGCTGGAATGAAGTGTATAGGATTTGCTAACCCAAACTCGATGAACCAGGACCTTTCACAAGCAGATATAATAGTAAAAAGCTTTAAAGACATAACTATAGATTTAATCAAAAGTTTAGAAGAATAAAAGTAAAAGAAAAAGCGCTCAAACAACTTTGAGCGCTTTTTTCTAATTTATTAATAATAAATATTATCTACAAACCAGTCCATTACTATAAGTTCATCATCTTTTATATCTTCTCCTTCTGGTATTCTTAAATTACCATCTCTATCGTATATTGGACCTCTAAACGGATGAAACTCCCCTGTTTTAATATCATACTTCACTAACTCAACAATATTTTTTATCTGTGGAAGTACCAGTTTACTTAAAGGTGCTAAATCAACAACACCGCTCTTTAACCCACCCCAAAATTTCTCAATCTTTTCAGAACCGGAAAACAATCTAAACAAAGAAAAGTTAGATCCTCTAAGTACGTCTCTGATGATAGACTCATAATAAACACCCCAGTTCCAAATCGCAGAGGTCAAATAAGTAGTTGGAGCATGTTCTCTCATATCATAATGATACCCTATAGTATACACATTATATTTCTCACCAACTTTTAATACTTCTGCTGAATCCTGATGATGAGTTATGACATCAACTCCCATATCTTTTATTAAATACTCCGCAGTTTGTCTTTCATATTCAGAATTATGCCATGTATTTGTCCAGCCAACATAAACCTTTGCTTTTGAATTAACAGATCTTGCTCCTAATGCAAAAGCGTTTATGCCCATAATCACTTCAGGAATACCATAAGAAGCTACAAAACCAAGCTTATTATTCCTAGTCATAGCGCCAGCTACCATACCGGCTAAAAATCTTGGTTCATACATTCGACCAAAATAAGCGTTTATATTTTCAGGAAACCTATACCCTGAAAAATACATGAACTTCACGTTATGAAAAGCGCTCATCTGCTGATCATACAAATAATCTAAGCTTGTTGCAAAAATCAAATCAACCTTTTCTTTTTCCAGCTCTCTCATCACTCTTTCATATACTTTAGCATCGGTGACTCTTTCATAATATTTAGTAACGATTTCTCCCTTAAGTCTTTCCTGAACATACCTTCTTCCCAGTTCATGTGAATACGTCCAAGCAGACTCTTCAATACCTGTGTTGTATATAAACGCGACTTTTAAAGGAGTTCCAGCTAAACGAGCAGGCATCTTAAATAAAGGAACAACCGGTCTTGGTTTTTCTTCCGACAATTCTTCAACTAGGGTTTCAACCTGTCTTCTCATTTCCCTTTCTATCATTGGAACATTATCCAATCCAAACCTATTTAAATATTCAATAAACGCCTCTTCTTCTGGAAGCTTTAGTTTATCCTTCGCAAGCTCCCTGTATGCTTTTCTGAATGGTAGATATACAGAAGTAACCAATTCCTCGTATTTATTTTCAACAAACTCACTTTTTTTCTCATAATCCTTTATCAATTCATATAACTCGTTAAACTTCCCTTCTTTATTAAACCAAATAATATTGATCTTAGTTTTTTCATAAAAATCTAAAAATTCATAATAAATTCTAATCTGTGGATCATTCTCATCCCATTTTGGGATTAATCTTTTCACTTCTCCACGAATAGAAAAGGCATTCAAATACTTTAAAATACTAACTCTCTTGTTACCTTCAACCACGTAAAACCAATTAAGATACTCATACGCAATAATTGGATCCCTTATACCTTCTTTAGAATGAATCTCATACAAACTCATCCATTTATTAGCAAATTCAGTATCAGCTTTCATTAAAGGATAAAAATTAGCTGAAAAGGACATAGCTCTAGAACGATAATAGGTTCCCTTAATCCGTTCTATTGGAATGTCTATAATCCCCAAATTTTGTTCTTTGGCAATTTCAACATTTTGTATAATATCCTCAAGTGCCTGCAAATAACCTTCTTCACCCCTTGAGATGCTCGACAAAAAATCCCTTTTTGCCAACTTATAAGCCTTTTCGTATTCCGTTCGAGCCTGTGTTCTATAAGTTTTATACATAATTTTACCTCCAATTATATGTAGTTTAACTAAGAGTGACTAACTTCGGTTCAATCTTTTTATATGTTTCAATTTCTATCACTTCTTTCCTTTCTTCATCATATTTTATAAACTTATAAGGTACTGCATTAATTAAATAACATTTGTGATCAAAATTTTCAATAACAAAATCTAATTCCTGTTGTCCATATCTAGGATGAATATGACCATAAATCCATATTTTAGGGCGCAAAGAATAAAATAAATCTCCTAGATTTTTCGACGGTGGATGAGACTGACTAAATCTCTGAATGGTACCTGGTATATAAGGCGGAGTATGAGTCACCATAATATCAATAATCTTATACTCACTTCCGCGAAATGATTTTTTAAAAGTTATCTCTCTCTTGAATTTATTAACATCACTCTCAGAAAAATGAAAAGGTCGGTAACCATATGATAAAGCTCCAGAGAACCCTGCCACAACAATATCTTTATCAATAAACTTCTTTAAATTAATGACACCTTGATTCAGCACATATACCCCTTTATACACCTTAGAAAAAGAATAGTTCTCTTCTTTGTACGACTTCGAGAAATATTTTTTATCATGATTTCCATGAACCATTATACTGAATGCAGGTTTAAACTCGTTGATAAGATAATCCAAATATCCGGGCGAAAGGTCTCCGGCTGAAATAAGGAGGTCGATCTTTCTTTTATCCTTATTTTGTATGAAAATTTCTTCATCGGATACACAAATAATATCTACCATTTTTAAAGTCCTTAATCAATAATTATTTACATATAAATTGTATCAAATATTTACTAATTTCCGTATAAAAATATATTTAAGAAAGAAATAAAAATCACCTATATGCTAATTTCTCTTATCTTTCACGATTAATTACAAATATAACCATTCTAAGACAAATAAGTCAATTTATCATTTCGTTTATTAATTTCATTTTAGAATGAATTAATTGTATAATATAAATAACGAAGATACGAAAATGCGGGTGTGAAAAATCTAACCTGCAACCAGAGCGTCTCTACAACAGTAAAATCAATAAAATCTACACCTTTTATAAGGAGTGTGATAACTATGAACATCTCAGATTTTTTCGACGTTAAAGGTAAAACCATTGTAATAACAGGCGGAGCCGGAGTAATTTGCTCTGAAATGGCTAGAAGCTTAGGTAGTCTAGGTGCAAAAATCTCCATCCTAGATGTTTCTGAACCAGCCATGGAAGTACTAAGCCAAGAACTTTCAGAAAAAAACATCGAACACATTACCATCAAAACAGATGTCCTCAAAAAAGAACAAATAATAAAAGCGAAAGAAGAAACATTATCAAAGTTTGGTAAAATTGATGTGTTGATAAATGGGGCAGGAGGAAACCATCCCTCCGCTACCACAAGCAAAGATAAAAGCTTCTTTGATTTACCTCAAGATGCAGTTCAATGGGTTTTTAATTTAAATTTCCTTGGAACATTTCTAGCAAGTCAGGTTTTTGGTGAATACTTTGCTGAAAAAGGCGAAGGACAAATCATCAACATCTCATCCATGAACGCATTTAGACCACTAACTAACATCCCAGCATATTCTGCTGCAAAAGCAGCTGTTAGCAATTTCACACAATGGCTTGCTGTTCATATGAACCATAATTACTCTAAAAAGATAAGGGTCAATGCAATAGCCCCCGGTTTTCTACTCACAAATCAAAACAGATTCTTACTAACAAACGAAGATGGAAGCCTAACAGCAAGAGGAAATAAAATTTTAGAACATACTCCTATGGAAAGATTCGGAACCCCTGAAGACCTAATCTCAACAATAATATGGCTAATAAGTGACAAATCAGAATTTGTTAATGGTATAGTTGTTCCAATCGATGGAGGTTTTTCTGCATACAGTGGAGTCTAAAGCTTAGAACGTGTCCCCGTTCGAAATAGGGAGACGCTCGCATAGAGCATCTCTACACCTAGAAAATGCAACATTACAAGAAAATTCTTCAAAAAATAAACATAAGGAGTTGATATAATGGGTACAGAAAAATGCGACATCGGAGTAGTTGGAATGGCGGTAATGGGCCAAAACTTAGCCTTAAACATAGAATCAAAAGGCTATAAAGTGGCGGTATACAACAGAGATGGAGACAGAACAAAAAAATTCATCGAAGAAAGAGCCAAAAGCAAAAATATATTAGGCACATACACTTACGAAGAACTAGCAAACTCCTTAAAAAAACCTAGAAAAATAATGTTAATGGTCAAAGCTGGAAAACCGGTTGACGATGTTATAGAACAGCTCCTTCCTAACTTAGAAA
>NZ_DAOPSE010000022.1:0-22393 GCF_035349255.1 Defluviitoga sp.
CTACAAAATAGCTGTTAGGATCCTCTTTAGAACGTTTCCTTCCTTCTTCTATAGCAACTGAAAAATCGCCATCATATTCAACTATTTTTACACCTTTACTTCTTAGAAGTTCTTTTTTCCAACGCTTTGCATCTTTAGACATATGCACTACTACCTTAAAACCAATTTTAGCGCTTATAATACCTATACTCAAACCCAAGTTTCCCGTACTTCCAACCTGTACTGTAAAATTTGAAAAGAACTTTTTGTACCTTTCTTCCGATAAAACACTATAATCATCGTCAATAGAAAGCATAATATTTTCTATAGCTAACTTCTCGGCATGTTTTAAAACTTCATATATTCCACCTCTTGCTTTTACAGAACCAACTATCGGAAGTAAATCATCCCTTTTTAGTAATAATGTTCCTTTTATTTTTCTTGAATAATCACATTCAAGCCTCTTCTTCATTTTATTAATTTCATGAACAGGAGATTCTATAATACCGTCTTTTACTTCCGGAAACTCTTTTCTAATATATGGTGCAAATCTTTGTAACCTAGCTTCTGCATCTATAACATCTTCATATGATATAGGTAAAGTACTAAGAATGTCTTTAAACTTCATTTTATGATCATTAATCCACATAACTTCTTCCAATGTCTTTATCTTAGAAATTAATAGAGGATCTTCTCTTGATTTGAAAACATAATTCATCTTTAATCTCCTTTTGAATTTTTTATAAATTGCCTAGCTTCTTTTTTAAATGATTTTAGGTATCGCTTAATTCCATTAGGAAGGTGAATCTTTCACTTTTAAATTACCATAAATTATTATACCTGGAGGAATTAAACAATCAAAAATACTAATTGTTACAAAAAAATGACCTTATTTCTATAGTTAAACTTCAAGTTGTATTATTCACATTATGGTATAAGAACAGTCGTGATATAATTTATTTGTATATTAATAAAATATCCATACAACAAATAATTATTATTTATAAATACTAATCATAAAGTTAAGGAGTGAGATTATTATATGAAAAAGTTTATCACTTTTTTCACATTAATAATATTTACCTTCACATTATTTAGTCAATCATTATTTGACATTACTTCCATAAAGTCTAATATAGAAAGATTAAAAGCATATGAGGAAATTGTAGAACAATTAAATGAAATAGAAAGCGAAGAAAATGATTTAAAAAAATTAGACTTGTACGACAAGTTTTTTGAAGAAAAACTTTTGAAAATACCTATTAGCTTGGAAAAAGGTGTCGTTACAAGGATAATAGATGGAGACACTGTCGAAATTGAAATCGATGGAAAAATATATAAAACAAGATTCGTTGGTATTGATACCCCTGAAAGCACTACAAAAATTGAACCTTTTGGCCTGGAGGCCTCCCTTTTTACTACCAAAGAATTATTAGGTAAAACTGTATATCTTGAAAAAGATGTTTCAGAAACAGATAGGTATGGAAGACTTTTGAGATATATTTGGCTTGAACCACCAAATGAGATAAATGACTTGGAAATACGTACAAAAATGTTTAATGCTATTCTTCTACTAAACGGATTCGCAAAAATTTCAACTTTTCCACCTGATGTCAAATATGAAGAATATTTTTTAACTTATTCGAAAGAAGCTCAAGAAAATAATTTAGGCCTATGGGCTTTGATTGAGGAATCAGTAAGTTTACTTAATGATTCCACAACATTAACCGATTCTTCTTCACCTAATCCAAAGCTTTATGTTGATTCCGAAGGAAGAGGGCTAATAAAAGGGAACATTAACTCCAGTGGAGAAAAAATCTACCATATACCCGGTGGAATATACTATGAACAAACTATTCCTGAAGTATGGTTCAAAACAGAAGAAGAAGCTCAAGCTGCAGGTTTTAGAAAATCAAAAAGATAATGGTTTCAACAAAAGCAAGAGATACTTAATCTTTGTTAGATAAAATGCAGAGATATTTTCCTTTTGTCTCAAAACTTGAAACCGTTTCTTCTAGTAATCTGGATTATAATAGTGGTTGTAAATAAAATACATTATAATTGAACGTGATTTTTAAAATTCATGAGGTGACCATTTTGACGAATAGTTTAGTAAAAAAAATAACGTTAGAACTCAAAAATATTATATTAGAAGAGATTACAAAGGATGAATCTATATCACTTCAAATCTTTTTAAGTTTTATTGTAATCAAGGTATTGGAAACAAAAAAATTGATAGATAAATCACTTCGGATTTTTGAAGAGAATAGCGAAGAATTCTTTCTTTCATCCAGATATTTCGAACAGATTAAATATTTGAATAAAAATTTCAATAATTTTCATTCAATTTTGCCTATGAGTCAACAAATTTCTGAAAGTACTCTTAAAAAAATTAGTTGCTTGTTCAAAGAAATACCTGAGGACAGTTGGAATAAAGAAGAAATAATCTCTTGGTCTTATGAATATTACAACCATCCATCTGAGAAGATATCGGTTGCTAATTCTCGGTTTTATACTCCTGCATGGATTATAGAATATCTAGTAGAACATACGTTAATCAGAAATTTTGCTAATAACAAAAAATTAAACATTGAAGATATTAAGATTATAGATCCAGCTTGTGGTTGCGGTAACTTTATAATCCAAATATATGATGTATTAAAGAATATCTATTTAGATAGAGGTTATACCCCAAGAGAAGCTGCAAAAACGATAATAGCTCAAAATCTTTATGGTGTTGATACAGATGAAAAAGCTGTAGAAATAACAAATTTGATCGTAAAAATAAAAGCTTTAGAAGATGGCTTAGATAAAATACCTGACACAAATTTTGTATCAATTCCTCAATTTGAAACTGATAACCCACTCTTACCAAAACTTGAAGTAATGGGGAGTTTAATTACAGAAAAAGATCTTAGAAGACTAATAAAAATGGATATTCAAGACACAAAACTTTCAAGAGTGATAAATATTTTAACTGAAAAGTATGACATAGTTCTAACTAATCCTCCTTATCTTGATTCGTCGGATTATAACGATGAGTTGAAGAAATACATATATGAAGATTACAAAGATTTTAGAAAGAACTTATATTCATGTTTTATTAAAAAAAATTATGAGCTGCTAAAAGATGAAGGATACATTGGAATGATCACACCGCAGACTTTTATGTTTATTAGCAGTTATGAACAAACACGAAAGTTTATATTAGATAATATGGAGATAGAAACGTTAGTTCATTTTGGGTTAGGGGGAGTCTTTGATTCTGCTCTTGTAGATACCGCTATGTATGTTTTAAAAAAGGGCCAAGAAAACTCACAGGGAGAATATATAAAACTCATCTCATTCAATGGAAAAGATGAGAAAAAGAAAGTTTTAGAAGAAATTTGGAAAAATCAAAATCAAAAATATATAAATAAATACGTTTACAAAGTTGATAAAAAAGTATTTTCAAAGGTACCACGGTGTCCGTTTATTTACTGGGTGAATTCTGATATGATTAATATTTTTGAAAATGAAAATTTACAATCATATTGTGATGTAAGGCAGGGAATCGCAACAGGTGATAATAAAAAATTCTTGAGATACTTTTGGGAAGTAAGAAAGGAAGACATTAGCTTTAACTATAAAGAAGATGGGAAAAAGTGGGTTCCTTATGCCAAAGGTGGTCCTTACAATAAATGGTTTGGCAATCTATGGTGGGTAATAGCCTATGACGAAGAAAATTTTAATCTTCTTAAAAACATGGGCAACAACCTTCCTAACAGAAAGTATTATTTTAAAAAAGGAATTACTTATACGATGACAACTTCTAAAGGTTCTACTTTTAGGTATTTACCGGAAAATTTTTTATTTGATTGCAAAGGAAGCTCCATTTTTTTTAAAGAAGAAAAGTATATTTTTAGATTTCTTGGTTTATTGAATAGCTCATTGTTTTCTTATATGGAGAAAATTATCGCGGGAAGTGTAGACCTTGAAGTGGGAGATCTTAAAAAATTGCCTGTACCGCCAAGTATAATTAACGATTCAAAAAACTCGAAAAAACTTGAATTACTAGTTAAACTTAATGTAGCAATAAAAAAACAAAACACTCAGATTTATCCCACAGAATTTCACTTTGACGAAACATTTTTTTGTAAATGTTCTAATTTTCATTCATATTTACAAATCAAGAATGCACTTGATACATACTTGTTACTATCTAATGGTTTAATTGATTTGATTGTTTTTGATTTGTATAATCTACCAATCAAAAATTATAATGAAGTGTATCAAAGTGAAGGTTTTCCTTCTGCTTTTTATCCGAGTGAAACAAAAGATTTTGATAAGCTCCCTCCGTTAGTTTCTTTGGTACAAGATAATTATATGAATGATTTAAATTTAAGTGACGAAGACCTTGATAGTATAGAATTTTTATTAAAAGATTTTTATAAAAACAAAATAAAAGATCTAAAATTAAACGTTTCTACGAAATATGCTATCCCTAAGGAATATTACGACAATTTTGTCGAGAATTTAAGCAGAAAAGCTTTGCAAAATCCTGTTTCAATTTTCAATAATATTAAAAATGAAGAATTTCAATTAAAACAACTGTGCTACTTAAAAATCGATGATGATATTAGAAATTACTTGTTAAAATCCCAACAAGGTTTTATCTACTATGGGTTTTCGAGTAAGAATGAAGAAGCATTATTAGACGAAATCTTCAAAGATCGTTCGTTTCTTGAAAGAATACTAAATAAAGATTTAAAGACTTTTATTGAAAAAGATTATTTCTTATTTCATGAAAAACTTTATAAAAATCGGCCTGTAGTTTGGAAATTAGGAAATAAAAATTACGGCTTTTTAATTCATTATCATAATATGAATGAAAAAACCAAAAAAAATATGTTGTCTTTTTTGAAAAAACAGGATTCTACTAAAAAAGATTTGCATGATTTTACAAATAAAATAAAAGGCATAAACTTTGATGTTATTATAGACGATGGAGTTTTAATTAACCGCGAAAAATTTCTCAAAGTTTTGCCGAAATAAACAGTTGATTCTAAGACGATTAAAAGAGGTGATAGAATTGAATCCTCCAATTTTTTCTAAAACTTTAAAAAAAGCACAGGCTGAATTTAACAAAATTCATAACTTTTTGATAGGAGACCCCTTGGTAAAAGAAACGCTATTTACTTCAGATTCTAGGCTATTTAGTACTTTGCGAATGATAAATATCTTCTTTTCGTTTGTAGTTTTTATACCTATATTCGCTAGTTTTTGGAATTTTAACCTACCTCATTTTTTGGGTTATTTACTATGCGCATTTGGAGTTTACTTAACATGGGTTTTTGAATGGATAACAAAATCGACGATCTTAGAAGAAATAAGAACATTTACTATAATTCAAATTTCTCTACATAGTGTATTTGGAATATGGTTAAGATTTTATGACAAATTTGAAATTTACGATTCTATCTTACACATTACTGGCGGTATGTGGCTAGTATTCCTTATTTACCCACTAGTAATTGGAATCGAATTACTTTCAGCTGACTCTAAAAGTCCTTTTTTCTATTTTAAGATTGTAATTATTACTTTGACTATCGTGACTACTCTAGGTGTTTTTTGGGAAATAGGAGAATTTGTATCGGACCTAATTTTTAGGAATTATCCTGGTTATAGGCTAGCTCAGGAAGACAGCATTTTTGATACCATGACCGATATCATAGCAAATCTTATTGGAACTATAGCGGGCATGGAGATCTTTTGGTTGACACTCAAGAAACTTAACAAATCAAGAGATATGGATTTATTATTCGAACGAATGGGAAAAGCTTTAAAAGATTATGTAAACCAAGAATAAAAAAATAAAAAAACGCTTATTTTGTAATTTTCCGTAAATGTAAATCTTAGAAAGGAGTGATAAATATCAATCCTCCCATTTTTTCGAAAACTTTGAAGAAAGCACAGGCTGAGTTCAATAAGATTCATAATTTTTTGATCAGGGATCCAATTGTAAAAGAAACTCTATTTACTACTGATTCTATATGGTATTCTGTTTTAAGATACACTAATGTTGTTCTATCTTTTATAATTTTAATTCCTTTAGTGGATAGTATAATAAAATTAAATATTCCCAGAATTTTAACGTATCTTTTTTGTGGTTTCGGAATTTATTTATCTTGGGTATTTGAATGGGTCACGAAATCTCCTATACTTGAAGAAATAAGAACATTTACAATAATTCAAATCAATTTACACGCTTTTGTAGGAGGATGGCTTGGATTTTATGATAAATTTGAAATTTACGATTTTATCTTACATGTTACGGGAGGCATGTGGTTAGTGTTTCTTATATTTCCATTAATAATTGGTATAGAATTGATTTCCACCGATTCTAAAAGTCCTTTTTTTTACTTGAAGATTGTGGTCATTACTATAGCTATTGTGACTACTCTGGGAGTTTTCTGGGAAATCATAGAGTTTACATCAGATTTGATGTTTCACAATTATCCAGGATATCGATTAGCTCAAGTAAACAATTTTGATACCATGACCGATATCGTTGCAAACCTTATTGGAGCAATAGCGGGTATGGAAGTCTTTTGGTTGACATTGAAGAAACTAAACAAATCAAGAGATATGGACTTATTATTTGAAAGAATGGGGAAGGCTTTGAAAGACTATATTAATCACAAGAATTAAACCTTAAATTTCGTAACAAATCTCGAAAATCATAATCTTAAAATTTTTAACTTTTGCTTTACTAAAGAAAAAATTTTTATCATATCTATATTGTTTTAAAATATGCTAAAATATACACAAACTTATAAAAGTAGAGGGGAGGCAAACGTTGAACGAAATGGCATCTTTAGGAATTATTGAAAAATCGTTATGGGGATCTACTAAAGAAGGTATCCCAGTAGATCTGTATACTTTAATTAACCAAAATGGACTTATGATGCAAGTTACAAATTATGGAGCTACATTAGTAACTTTGTATGTACCTGATAAATCTGGACATTTATCGGACGTTGTTTTAGGTTTTGACTCCCTTTCAGATTATGAAAAATCTTCCCCTTACAACCCATTTTTTGGTGCCACTATAGGAAGATATGCAAACAGAATAGCGTTGGGACAATTCTCTTTGAATGGTAGAATATATTCTTTAGCTCAAAATGATGGAAACAATCATCTTCACGGAGGTATAAAAGGATTCCATAAACAAGTTTTTGAACCACTACCTATGAAAACACCCGAAGGTCCGTCCATACACTTAAAACGCTTAAGTCATGATGGAGAAGAAGGATATCCTGGTAATTTAAGAGTTTGCATTACATATACATTAACTAACAACAATGAAGTTAAAATTTATTATTATTGTACTACTGATAAACCAACAATAGTTAATCTAACTAATCATAGCTATTTCAATTTATTGGGTGAAGGTTATGGAAACATTTTAGATCACGAAGTAACTATTTTTGCTAATAATTATACACCTGTAACTAAAGATTTGATTCCTACGGGAGAAATCTTTCCAGTTCAAGGAACTCCTTTTGATCTAACATCTTCTGTCACCCTCAGAGGTCAACTAGAAAAGTTTTCTAATGTTTCTTTTAAAGGTTACGATCATAATTTTGTCCTTAATAACAAAGATAGTAGCTTAAAACTTGCAGCTAAAATAAAAGAACCCAATAGTGGAAGAGTGATGAAAATATATACAACAGAAATTGGAATTCAGTTCTATACAGCAAATACAGTTAGCACCTTTGGAAAAGAAGGAAAATATTATGGGCAATATGCGGGTATGGCCCTAGAAACGCAACATTATCCCGATTCACCAAATCATTCCAATTTTCCTTCTGTAGTTTTAAAACCAGGTGAAACATATTCATCAACAACAATTTATAAATTTCTAACAGAAGAGTCAACAAGCACCTACTTAGAAAGCTAGAGACTCATAAAAATTCATTTACTTTTTTGTAAGTTGATGTGTTTTTATTCTGAAACTGATAAAAAGAAATATCCCCTATCTTTTTTATCTGGGGATATTTTTTAATAAAATTTATCTTCTATGCTTGCTGAGTTATAAGTTCTTTCTCTGCTTTGTGAAACTTTCTGAAAAACACTTTTTCGATTTCTACAAGAATCACAAACACAAAAGAAAGTCCTAAAACCCATAGCCACTGGTTTATATTGAGAACAGAAATTTCAAAAATTTTACTTAAGAAAGGTGTATCCAAAACTAATTGTAAAAGTATTCCTATGCCTATGGCCAATATTAAGAATTTGTTGCTGAAAAAATCTATTTTTAATAAAGATTCTTTGTTTGAACGTGAATTTAAAGCATGGAACAACTGTGAAAATACCAAAGTCATAAAAGTCATAGTTTCAGCAATTACAACGCTATATTTATTTCCGATCAAAAATGCAGTTACAGCTAAAAAACTCATTATAATTCCCTCGATTAATACTTGAATACCCAAGCCATCTGCAAATATACTTTCGTCTCTTTTTCGTGGTCTGGATTTCATTACATCTTCTGTGGGTGGATCCATTCCTAAAGCCAATGCTGGAAGGCTATCAGTAACAAGATTTATCCATAAGAGATGGATAGCAAGTAGAGGCTGACCGAGTCCCATTAAATTAGCAATAAAAACAGTAAGAATTTCAGCAATATTGCATGAAAGAAGATATCTAACTGATTTGCGTATGTTAGAATATATTGTTCTACCTTCTTCAACTGCAGAAACAATAGTGGCAAAATTGTCATCAGCTAAGACCATATCCGCAGCTTCTTTGGCCACCTCTGTTCCTGTTATTCCCATGGCGATACCAATATCAGCCTGTGCAAGAGCAGGTGCATCGTTTACCCCATCTCCAGTCATTGCAACAATTGCCCCATTCTTCTGCCAAGCTTTAACTATCATTACTTTATGCTCTGGTGAAACTCTAGCATAAACTCTAATCTTTTTTACATTTTTTTCTAGTTCTTCAAAATCCATTTTCTCGAGTTCTTCTCCAGTAACAACTTTTTCACCTTCATGAAGGATACCTAAACTTTTAGCAATCGCTTCAGCGGTAAGTTTATGATCCCCTGTAATCATTACTGTTGTAATACCTGCCAAATCACATTTTTTAATAGCTTCTTTTGCTTCTGGCCTTGGAGGATCGATCATTCCTATAAGACCAAAAAAAACAAGGTTATTTTCTAGTGCGCCTTTATCAAAATCATCAGTATCAATTAACTTATAGGTTATTGCTAGAACTCTCATTCCATTTTTAGCAAGTTCTTCATTTGCTCGATCGATATCTTTTAAATCATCTAGTGTAATGGGTCTTATTGTTCCGTTTTCATCTATATGAGTGCATTTTGAGATGAGATATTCTAATGCACCCTTTGTAATAGAAATTAACAAATTTTCATTTTTGTGTACAGTCGTCATAAGCTTTCTATCTGAGTCAAAAGGAAGTTCATCTATTCGTGGATACTTTGCTTCCAGCTCAAGCTTATCTGCACCTAGTTTTTTAAGTGCTGCAACTAAAGCAACTTCTGTGGGATCTCCAATTTTTTCTCCTTCTTCACTAATTCTTGCATCAGTGCACAAGGCAGAAGAAGCTATTAACTTGAAAATTCTATTGTCAACGTTAGTTTCTTTAAATCTCTTTATATTTCTATCAACATAAACATAGGTTACTGTCATTTGATTTAAAGTAAGAGTTCCTGTTTTGTCGGTACAAATTACGTTCGCACTCCCCAAAGTTTCCACTGCAGGTAGTTTTCTTATTATGGCATTTCTTTTTGCAAGCCTTTGTACTCCAATCGCAAGTGTAATGGTAACAATGGCAGGAAGCCCTTCAGGAATGGCTGCTACCGCCAAGCTCACAGAAGTTAAAAACATTTCTAGAAGAGGCGTATCCCTTAAATAACCAATTAAGAAAATCACAGCACAAATAACTAATGCAGCTATACCTAATGTTTTACCTAGCTTGTTTAATCTTTCTTGCAAGGGGATAGTTTCTTCTTCCTGGCTCATCATCGAAGCTATTTTTCCCATTTCTGTGTTCATTCCTGTGTTAGTAACAATCATCTTACCCCGACCGTACACAATTGTGGTACCAGCAAAAACCATATTTATTCTATCACCTAAACTTACATTTTCTGAATCTAAAGGATCTATTTGTTTTTCTACGGGAACAGATTCCCCTGTGAGTGATGATTCATTTACTTTAAGGGCAGCTGCTTCTATAAGTCTTCCGTCAGCCGGTACGAAATCACCAGCTTCCAACAAAACAATATCTCCTGGTACTATTTCTTTTGATGAAATTATCTTCACTTCTCCATCTCTTAAAACTTTGGCTTGAGGAGTAGAAAGCTTCTTCAGAGCCTTCAAAGCTTCATTAGCCCTGTTTTCTTGAATTGCTCCTAGCAAAGCATTGAGAACTACTATAGCTAGAATTATTGTGGCATCTATAACTTCTCCAACAAGTAAAGAGATCGCAATAGCTATTAACAAAATGATTATCATAAAATCCTTAAACTGATTGATGAACATTTGAAAAAAGGTTTTTCCTTTTTTCTCTTCTAATTCATTATACCCATATTTTTGTAATCTTCTTTCTGCTTCTTTGGAAGATAAGCCCTCAATATTTGTATCTAATTCCTTTATGACTTCTTCCACTTCCTTGGTGTAAAAACTTGCCATCATATCCCTCCATAGAGATCGAAGTTATTAATGTTTAAAGAATAACTCTTCTATAAAACAGAAAAGAGACCTTTATTCATGTATGAATAAAGGTCTCACTCTCAAAAATTTGCCACACCACCGGGCTATTTTGCCGTGATGACGATAGTGTAGAACGAGTTACTCCCCTTTGGTATTATTCTACCATATTTTAAATTTCTTTTCAACAAATATATTGTATATAAATTTAAAGTTCAAAGTTTTAATATTTTTTTATTCTATAATTAACTTTATGATATAATACTTTTACCATCTCAATTAAAAGAAATCAATCGATAGCCAAAGGAGGAGGAAGTTTATGAAAAAATTTACTGAAACCCATGAATATGTTATAATTGAAGGAAATATAGCCATCGTAGGGGTTACAAAGAAGGCTGCAGAAGAACTAGGAGACATAACATATGTTGAATTGCCTCAGGTTGGAAAGATAGTAAAAAAAGGAGAGATACTTTGTACTATAGAATCCGTTAAAGCTGCTGAAGATGTATACGTACCTGTAAGTGGCAGAATTATTGAAGTAAACTATGAATTGGAAGACTCACCAGAAATAATAAACGAAGATGCGGAGAGTAGGGGATGGATTGTGAAAATAGAAATGTCTAACCTCGCTGAGATTGAAGAGCTTTTAGAAGAAGAACCTGAAATTTAAAAACATTAAAAAGTCCTCAACTGAGCTTGAGGACTTTTTGAGAAATAATTAAACCAATTTCTAGTTGCTTAATTGTTATTCTTCGAAGTTAAAAACCATCTTTCTACATAGAGAAAATTTCTTTCTTCCCGTTTGTTAAATCTTTTGTATACTTTATTGAATCTTCAATATATTTTAGTAAGGATATGCTATAATTCAACTGAATTATAGCTTGGGTTTTTATAGAAACTAAAAGTGTTGGAGGAACTTCAATGAAGGTATTTATGAGTGATTTGCATATTGGTTTAGGAAACGAAATTGATGATTTTATTTATGATGAGAGACTAATTAAATTATTAAAAGAACTAATCGAGATGGATAAAGAAGATACTGAGTTGTATATAGTGGGAGATTTTTTTGAATTAACAAATGCATTAAATGACGGTTATATGGCTGAGACGGCAATAGAATATGCTGAGCAATTTGATGTTTCGATTATTGATGAGATATTTAACAATCATAAAGAGTTAATCCAAACTTTTCAATGGTTTTCCAAGAAAAATAAAATATATTATATAGTTGGAAATCATGATTACTATCTACTTTTGAATCAGAAGATTTATGATAGAATTGAACAGGAATTTGATAATTGTGAAATAATTCCTTATTATTATGATGAAAAATTCGAACTTTTTGTGATTCATGGAAATCAGTTTGATGTTATGAATAGGTTAAGCAAAGATGAAAACGGAAATATCATTCCATCTTTTACCGAATATATGAATAAGTACATGAATTATCATTTTGGGAAAATTGCTGTAGAGATTCTTTCTGAAGAGTTATACTCCGATTATCAGAATATTTATCCTCAATTAGATGTTTTCAAATGGCTTGATAATTTAAACAAAAAATATTTACTAAAATTCGATTTAAAAAATGAATGGATAAAAATTTTTACGCAACTTATAAAAACCCCTCAAATAAAAAAATGGCTCAAGATAAGTTATCCCGGCGTAAATATTTTATCCAATATTTTTGTAAATAGTATAGGGGCTTTCAAATTGGGGGAAATGATTGTAAGAATAGGGATGTTCTTTAGAAGTATGAGAAATTCCAATTATCTTTTAATGAATGCTGAAAAACTTTTAAATCAGAAGTTTTATATACCTAAAGAGTGCCTGGTCGGTTTTAGTGATCAAGATATTTTTTTGGAAAATGACAAAGTGAAATTTTTAATTATGGGACACAATCATAGAGCATCCATGAATATGATAGAGAATAGGTCAGTGGAAAAAATATACGTAAATACTGGAACTTGGAAATATAGAGTTAGCAGAAATTTAGGGATAAACAGAAACGAATTTGTAAAAAAGAAATTTATATCTTACTTAGTAGTAGGAGAAAAAAATAACAGATTAAATTTTAAAATGGTAAGAGAAGAAGCTTTTTGAAGACAAATTGTATATGAAATTTTACTAAAATGAGAAATAGAAAAAAAATTAATATAATATAATATAAACTAGTTATCAAAATTAATGTAAAAAGGGAGGTTAAATGATGTCAAAGAAATACGTATATGTTTGGAATAAGAACAGAGTCGAAGGTAATGCTAAGATGAAAGATATTTTAGGCGGTAAAGGAGCTAACCTTGCTGAAATGGCTTTATTAGGCCTACCTATACCGCCAGGATTTACAATTTCCGCTGAAGTTTGCAAGTACTATTGGGAAAATGGTATGAAACTTCCCGAAGACTTGAAACCTTCAGTGGAAGCTGCAATGCGTGAATTAGAAGAGTCCACCGGCAAAAAGTTTGGAGATAATGAAAATCCATTATTAGTTTCTGTACGTTCTGGGGCTGCCGTTTCTATGCCAGGAATGATGGACACTATTTTGAATTTGGGTTTAAATGATATATCTGTTGAAGGTCTGGCTAAACAAACTAATAATGAAAGATTTGCATGGGATTCATACAGAAGATTCATACAGATGTTTGGAGATGTTGCATTGGAGATTCCTCATGAAAAATTCGAGGGAGTATTAAACAGGGTAAAAAGAGAAAAGGGAGTAGAAACAGATATAGAATTAGACGCCGACGATTTCAAAAAAGTTGTTGATCTATACAAGAAAATTTATCAGGAAGAAGGAAAAACATTTCCGCAAGATCCTATGGAACAATTGTGGGTCTCAATTGAGGCGGTATTTAGAAGTTGGAACAATCCAAGAGCTATAAAATACCGAGAGATTAACAAATTAGACGATAAAAAATTCTTAGGTACAGCAGTGAACGTTATGGCGATGGTTTTTGGGAACATGGGAGAAGATAGTGGAACTGGTGTTGTATTTACAAGAGATCCCAGTACAGGAGAA
Source organism: Defluviitoga sp. (assembly GCF_035349255.1). Classification (NCBI taxonomy): domain Bacteria; kingdom Thermotogati; phylum Thermotogota; class Thermotogae; order Petrotogales; family Petrotogaceae; genus Defluviitoga; species Defluviitoga sp. The sequence goes on from NZ_DAOPSE010000022.1 coordinate 13,708, forward strand.
AAGAGGTATTATGGAGAATTTTTATTGAACGCTCAAGGTGAAGACGTAGTTGCAGGGATTAGGACGCCGCGACCATTAGACGAATTAAGGGAAATAATGCCGGATGTTTATAAAGAATTAACTGAAATAATGGATAAATTAGAGAGACATTTTAGAGACATGCAAGACATAGAATTCACTATTGAAAGAGGAAAATTGTACATTTTACAAACAAGAAATGGGAAAAGGACACCTGCTGCAGCGGTTAAAATTGCTGTTGATTTAGTGAAAGAAGGTTTAATTGACGAACAAGAAGCAATTATGAGGGTTAATCCTTCTGATATAGAAAAGCTTTTACATCCAGTATTTGACCCCGAAGATTTAAAGAAGGCTCAATATATTGGGAAAGGATTACCAGCTTCACCCGGAGCTGCAACAGGGAAAGTTGTTTTCAGTGCCGAGGAGGCTGAAAAATTTGCTGAACAAGGAGAGCAGGTTATTCTTGTAAGGCCTGAAACATCAGCAGAAGACGTTGGAGGTATGAATGCTGCTCAAGGTATTCTAACCAATCGTGGTGGTATGACTTCTCATGCTGCTGTTGTAGCAAGAGGAATGGGTAAACCAGCTGTAGTAGGTGCAGAAAATATACTGATTGATTTAAAAAACAAGTTAATAAAAGCAAATGGCGTTGTAATAAGAGATAAAGAATGGATTTCTATAGATGGTAATGAAGGAAAAGTTTATGCAGGTAAAATTAAGACAGTAAGACCCGAAGGATTAGCAGGAGATTTGGCAATTTTACTTGAATATGCAGACAAAGTTTCTGATTTGGGAGTGAGAGCGAATGCGGATGTTCCAAGGGATGCTAAAGTAGCTAGAGAATATGGTGCTCAAGGAATTGGTCTTTGCAGAACTGAACATATGTTTTTCGGTCCTGAAAGAATCAATAAAATGAGAAGAGTGATTTTATCAAAGAGCGAAGAACAAAGAAGAAAGGCTTTGGAAGAATTGCTTCCTCATCAGATAGAAGATTTTAAAGGTCTTTTCGAAGAAATGGAAGGTTTTCCGGTTACAATAAGACTTTTAGATCCTCCATTACATGAGTTTGTCCCAGAGACAGACGAACAGATAAGAGATTTAGCTGACAGTTTAGGAATTAGTGAAGATGAGTTAAGGCATACTATAAAAGAGCTTGAAGAATTTAACCCTATGATGGGACATAGAGGAGTAAGGGTGGCAATTACTTATCCAGAAATAGCAGAGATGCAAACAAAAGCCATTATCCTTGCTGCTATAGAGTTGATGAAAGAAGGTAAGAAGGTACATCCCGAAATAATGATCCCTCTAGTTGGTAATGTAAAAGAATTTACAATACTAAAAGAATCTATAACTCAAATTGCTGATCAATTGATCACAGAGCATAATGTTGATTTAGAGTATAAAGTTGGCACTATGATCGAAGTTCCAAGAGCGTGCGTAGTTGCTGATCAGATTGGCGCGGAAGCAGATTTCTTTAGTTTTGGAACCAACGACCTAACCCAGCTTGGCTTAGGTTTTTCAAGGGATGACTACGGTAAATTTATCAATGATTACATCGAAAAAGGAATATATGAGAAAGATCCATTCCAGCATATTGATCGAGAAGGTGTTGGCAAATTAATCAAGATTGCTCTAGATGGAGGAAGATCGACTAATCCATATCTAAAGGTTGGAATATGTGGTGAACACGGTGGAGATCCGGAATCTATAGAGTTTGCTCATTTAGTTGGACTAGATTATGTAAGTTGTTCTCCCTACAGAGTCCCAGTTGCACGATTAGCAGCAGCTCAAGCGGCAGCAGAGTACAAGAGGGGTAAAAAAGTAAATTATTAATTTTTTTTAAAAAATATAGCGGGGGTTGAATCCCCGCTTTTTCAATGCTTATAGTATGATTGACAAAACTATTTAATTGTGTTAAAATAAATAAAAATTGTTTTTTTAAGACCGATTTTGTGTGGTGAGTAGTTGTAATGAAAATAGTAGATGTAATTAAGCAAAGAGATAAGCCCATACTTTCTTTTGAAATTATTCCTCCTAAGAGGGGGGACAATATTCAGGATATTTTTAAAGTAGTAGATAGTTTAATGGAATTTTCTCCTTCATTTATAAATGTAACTAAACATGCAAATGAAGTTGAATATTTAGAAACTGGAGCAAAAGTTGTTAAGTTGATAGTTAATAAAAGGCCTGGAACTGTGGGAATTAGTGCTGCGCTAAAAAATAGGTACAAAGTAGATGTAGTTCCTCATCTTTTATGCGTAGGGTTTAATAAATATCAATTAGAAGATATTCTAATTGATCTGAATTATTTGGGAATAGAAAATGTATTTATTATTAGAGGTGACAGGAATAAGTATAACTTTGAAGATCCTAACGAGTATAAATATGCAAGTTTTTTAGTTAAACAAATTTCTGATCTAAACAAAGGTATTTATGTGTCACCTACAAAAAACAACCATTTCACCGATTTTTGTATAGGGGTAGCAGGATATCCAGAAAAACATTTTGAGTCTCCAAATTTAGAAAAGGATTTGGAATATTTAAAGCTAAAAATAGATTTGGGAGCGGAGTTTATTATTACCCAGATGTTTTTTGATGTTGCTTATTACAAAAATTTTGTTGATAAAATTAGAAAATTGGGAATTGATGCTCCAGTGATTCCTGGTTTAAAACCTGTAGTATCTAAAAAATCTTTATACAATATACCAAAATCTTTTTTTATAAATATTCCCAAAGAGTTGGTCGAAGAATTTGATGATGCCAAAACCCCAAGAGATGAATTTAATGTAGGAGTAAAACATACTATAAATATGATTGAGGAATTGTTGGTGGAAGGTGTGCCGGGAATACATATCTTTACAATGGGAAAAGGAGAAGCAGTAAAAAGTGTGTTAAAGGAGTTTCAAAACGTGTTTTAAACGTTTCAAGAATTTAAAAATAAAAAATTTTGACTTTGGGAGGTATTGTTGTGGAAGACATGGAATTTTTTACCTTGACTGATGAAAAAGGTAACGAAAATGATTTTATGTTTTTAAAAGAATTAGAAATAGATGGAAAAACATATTGGATATGTCAAGAAGCTATTAGAGATGAAGAAAATCAAGAGTTGATTCTGGATGGAGTTGTTGCGTTTTTTGTCGAAAAAGAAGAGGGAAAAGTTTATTTAAATAGTATTGATGACGAAGAAGAATTCAAAAAGGTTTCTGACGTTTGGGAGAGTATAGAAGATGAAGTATTTTCCTCTTTTGATTTAGACAGCGACGAGGATTTTGAAGTATATGATGTAGACTTTGATGAAGATGAAGAAGACGAAAATGAGGATATAAACGAAGATTGGTTTATTGAAGAAGACGAAGAAGATGATTTTGATGATGAATATTTTGATGACTATGATGATTTAGATGATGACGATTATAGGTTTGGATTCTAAAATTTGATCTACTAGATAAGAAAGCCGACATTAATGTCGGCTTTCTTATCTTTAGTTTTTTATGAGATTAACAGTTGGCACGCCCGGAGGGAATCGAACCCCCAGCCTGCGGTTTTGGAGACCGCCGCTCTGCCAGTTGAGCTACAGGCGTATTCCAGCAATCCAATTATATCACAAAAAATGAAAAGTAGCAAGGATTTCTTTCTTTAAATAACGGTTAATTCATTTTTTAACATTTCTCTCTTATAGTTATGAAAAGAGCTTTAGCGAGCCACAAGATATTTTTTATAGATATTTTTATTTTATAAAAAAATTAATATAATCGCAACATTAAATTTTCTCTTATGTTTTACTTTTATCAATTTTTTCACCAAAGATCTTTATTTTTGTAGTATACTTGGTTAGGGATCTTAGCGAGGTGATTAAACAAATGTTTGAAAGTCTGCAAAAAAAACTTTCCGGAGTTTTCAAAAATCTCTCTGGAAAAGGGAAGTTAACCGAAAAAAACATAAAGGATGCAGTAAGAGAAGTTAAGTTGGCTTTATTAGAAGCTGACGTTCACTACAAAGTGGTAAAGGAGTTTATAGACAAAGTTAAAGAAGAAGCTTTAGGGGAGAAAGTTCTAGAAAGTTTGACACCGGATCAAGAGTTTGTAAGAATTGTTAGAGATAATTTAATCGAAGTAATGGGGGGCAATAAGAATACCAAAATCAATATTTCTAGAAATCCTGCCTTCATTATGTTAACAGGTCTTCAAGGTAGTGGTAAAACTACTACGGCTGCTAAATTGGCAAATAAATATAAGAAGAAAGGTCGGAACCCCCTCTTAGTTGCTGCTGATACTTATAGACCTGCGGCAATAGATCAGTTGGTCCAGTTAGGTCAAGATATCGGAGTGCCTGTTTATTATGGTGATAAAAAGAGCACAGTTAAAATAGTTGAGGAAAGCAAGAAATTTGCTGAGAGAAATTTACACGATGTTGTAATAATCGATACTGCAGGTAGGTTGCATATTGATGAAGTAATGATGAGAGAATTAGAAGAAATCAAGAAAGCCGTAGAACCCGAAGAAATATTGATGGTAGTGGATGCTATGGTGGGTCAAGATGCTGTTAACTCTGCTAAAGAATTCAATGATAGATTGGATTTAACTGGATTTATAATTACTAAACTTGACGGTGATTCACGTGGTGGAGTTATAATATCAATCCAATATATTACAGAAAAACCGGTAAAATTAGTTGGAGTAGGAGAAAAAATAGACGATCTGGAGGAGTTTTATCCCGAAAGATATGTGAGTAGAATTTTAGGAATGGGAGATGTTCTTTCTTTCATCGAAAAAGTAGAAAAAGAAGTGGATCACAAGAAAGCTGAAGAAGATGCGGAAAGGTTTTTAGAAGGAAAATTTGATTTAGAAGATTATTTAGATCAAATAAAACAAATAAAAAATTTAGGTTCGCTGGGAAGCTTGTTAGAAATGTTACCAAATGTTCCTAAAGATCAGGTAGATATTGTAAAAGGAGAAGAAGAATTAAAAAAGTTTGAAGCTATCATAAATTCGATGACACCTAAAGAAAGGAAGAACCCTAGAATTTTATCATATTCAAGAAAGCAAAGAATTGCAAAAGGTAGTGGAACAACTATTCAAGACATAAATAGGCTTTTGAAAAATTATGAACAATTGAAAAAAACGATGAAACAGATGAAGAAATTAAAAGGAAGAAAATTAATGAGAAATTTCCCATTTTAATTGAATTAGTGTTTTTATCGATAACTAAAAGTTTTAAAAATATGGAGGTGTATTAATGGTAAAAATAAGGTTAAATAGAATGGGGAGGAGACATAAACCCTTCTATAGGGTAGTGGTTGTAGATTCAAGAAATAAAAGAACTGGGAAGTATATAGAATCTTTGGGATATTACGACCCTCTTAATGAATCTAATCAGTACAAGATAGATGAAGAAAAGGCCTTGGAATGGCTTTTAAAAGGAGCCCAACCAACTGATACAGCTAGGAGAATTCTGAGAAAAGCAGGAGTAATGAAAAAGTATGATGAGATTAAGTATCAAGCTCGAGTTTCTAAGAAAAATGAAATGTCAAAGAATCTTTCTGTAACAGAAGGAGAAATTAATCAATGAAAAATTTACTTATGGACATTTTGACAAAAATAGTTAAATATCCAGAAGAGGTAAAAGTAAAAGAAATAGATAATGGAGATGAAAACATTATTTATGAGATCTATGTGAATCCCGAAGATGTTGGACAGATCATTGGAAAAGACGGCAGGACAATTAAGTCAATCAACATTATAATGAATGCCGCAAAAAAAGAGCAGGATAAGAAATTTATATTGAAGGTAATTAGGTGAGTTATTTATGGAAAGTTTAGTTGACTTGTTGAAAAATAAAATTTCAGTTGGGAAAATAATAAATTCTCATGGAGTAAAAGGAGAATTAAAATTTCAACCTTATACCAACGTAGAAAGCATTATCAAAAATATGGAAAATGTTTTATTATATAATCCTAACAACAAGAGGTTCTTCTATAGTAAAGTATTAAAAGTGAAGAATCTCAACAGATTCTTTGTTTTATCCATAAATGGGATAACAAATATGGATGAAGCGAAGAAAATAATGGGATATGAAATCTACATCGAGACAAAAAATCTTCCTCAATTAAAAGAAGATGAGTACTATTGGTATGAAATTATAGGATCTGAAGTTTATTATGAAAATGGTGAATATGTAGGAAAAGTTTCTGACATTATCGAAACTGGGGCCAACGATGTTATTTTCGTAAAAAACGAACACTCTAACTCCGATCTTCAAGATCAAGAAACGTTGATTCCGATGACAGATTTTCATGTTCTTGAACTAAAAAAGGAAGAAAAAATTATTGTAGTTAAAAAAATGGAATGGTATGAGGATGAGTCAAAATAACAAAATGGAGATTACTATATTAAGTATTTTTCCTGAAATGTTTAAAATAATAACTGATTATGGAATCATTAAAAAAGCGATAGAGAAAGGGATTGTAAAATTTAACATTTTAAATTTGCGTGATTTTACTACCGATAAACATAAAGTTACCGATAAACCTGGTTATGGTGGAAGAAATGGGATGGTAATGCTAGCAGAACCTTTTTTTAGATTTTATGATGAGTATGAACAAAGGAATGGTTGCAAACCTTATGTTATTATTCCATCTCCTGAGGGTAAAACTTTTAACAACGAAATAGCACGAGAATTATCCCAAAAAGAAAAATTAGTGTTTTTTTGTGGTAGATATGAAGGAATAGATGAAAGAGTTAAGGCCATTGCCGATCAAGAAATTTCTATAGGAGACTATGTTTTAACTGGTGGAGAATTGCCTGCAATGGTTATTATTGAAGTACTACTTAGATTTGTTCCAGAAGTCGTAGGTTCAAGGGAAAGTGTGGAAAATGATTCTTTTTATAACGGTTTATTAGATCATTCACATTATACAAAACCTGCCGAATTTCGTGGCATGAAGGTACCAGAAATTCTTTTAAGTGGTGACCATAAAAAAATAGAGCAGTTTAGGAAAAAAGATAGTTTATTAAAGACTATTTTAAAACGACCAGATTTATTTGTGAATAAAGAACTAAGCTTTGAAGATAAACAACTTTTAGTAGAGATTGTTCAGGAACTATATCAAAGACACGTTTAGAAACAAAGGAGATTATAGATGTTGAATAAAATGTACGTGGCCTTGATTCATTATCCGATACTGAAGAAAGATGGTTCTATTGTTTCAACTGCAGTTACTAATTTTGATATACATGATATATCAAGGACATGTAGAACTTACAATATAAAAAATTTTTTTCTAGTTACCAATTTGCCTTCTCAACAAAAAATAGTAGAGAGAGTTTTGGAATATTGGACAGAAGGTTTTGGTAGTGAATATAATCCTAACAGAAAAGAAGCTCTTGACATCTTCAAAATGGAAAGTTATTTAGAAGATGTAATAGAAACGATAGAAAAAATAGAAAATGAGAAACCTAAGATAGTTTTTACATCTGCTAAACCTAGAAAAAATATGATGAGGTTTCACGAATTGAGAGAAAAGATAAAAGAGAAGAAAACACCATTTTTAATATTGTTTGGTACAGGATGGGGGATACCAGAAGAGATAAGAGAAATAAGTGATTACGATTTGGAACCTATTAGAATCAACTCAGATTTTAATCACCTTTCTGTGAGAGCGGCAGTAGCTATTACATTAGATAGGTTGATAGGAGAAGAAATATTTTAACAAAAATAAATAATAATAAATTATCATGATATAATAAATGAATAGGTCTCTAAAATTACAAAGAGGAGTTATTACTTTCTTTTTCTGAGTATTAGTGTCAAGAAATTTATTATCAATAAGAAAGGACATTAAGAAAATTTTTACAAAATTTCTATTTTAAATTGCCTATAAAAAATATATTTTAATTTTTCTCAAGACAATAAAAAACTGAAATACAGGAGGTTTTTAAAAATGGACCAATTAATAAATGCGGTAGAAATGAATTTTAAAAGAGAAGATATTCCCGAAATAAGACCTGGTGATACTGTTAGAGTAAATGTGAAGGTAGTAGAGGGTGAAGGAAGTAAAAGAAGAGAAAGGATACAAGCTTTTGAAGGTATTGTTATTAAAATAAGGGGTGCAGGTTTAGGAAAAACATTTACAGTTAGAAAGATTGGTGCGGATAGAATAGGTGTAGAAAGAATTTTTCCTCTTCATTCTCCAGTCATAAGTAGTATTGAAGTGTTAAAGAAAGGAAAAGTTAGAAGAGCAAAACTTTATTACATAAGAGATATAAAGGGCAAGGTTAGGATTAAAGAAAGGCAGGATTGAGCCTTTTGAAGGAGGCTACTAAAAAGAAAGTAATAGACGAAACTTTAGATTGGATATATGCAATAATATATGCACTCATATTTGGAACCATAATAAGATTATTTGTATTTGAAACAATGATGGTTCCAACCCCATCCATGGTTCCAACCATTCAAGTTTATGATAGGTTATTTGTTGAAAAGGTTACTTATCAATACAAGGAACCACAACGAGGAGAAGTCATAGTTTTTTGGACTCCATTTGTTGATATTCGAGCTTTAGAACAACTGAGAGCGTTTGATAAATTTATGGATTTTTTTGCTCCTTCTGAGTTTGAAGGTCATGTCAAATATGTTAAAAGATTGGTTGGTAAATCAGGGGACAATTTAA
>NZ_DAOPSE010000023.1:0-18948 GCF_035349255.1 Defluviitoga sp.
TTCAATATGCTATTATGCAAATTTTTTAAGAGTATAAAAATTGACAGATTCTCCAACCAAATATCAATCTCAAAGCCTCAAAAAAAGGTAAATCTAAGTGAAAAGTAAAACTTTTACTAAATTGTTTAGTTATTTCGTTAAAGAGCGTCTTAAAATTGTCAAAGTAGGCTGGACCTTTTAAATTGACTTTTATAGCAGTTTTTGGAATAGACAAGAGTTTAAAGACTGGTTTACGTTGTGTTTCAATAGAAGGAATTAGTGCAATAGGAATTTTATCAAAAGAATACTGGATTTTTTTGCATAAAGAATTAAAATTACGAACATCGTTATCGGAATAATATTTGTAAAATAAAACTTCGTATAATTCAGAATCCTCTAGAGAATATGATTTAGGTTTGCCAATCTCAAATAAAACTCTTTCGTACAACATACAATATTGAGGAACTTCAACGACTTGAGAAGTAGATAGAACTCTAACACACTTCTCGCATGCTGAGTTTCCTTCCCTTAACATCGAAGAAGTAGAGCCGGCTTTCTCGGTGTCTTCTGTTAAAATGGCAATGTAGTAATTTAATAAATTAAGAATTTTTTTTGCTTTTCCTTCAAGGTAGGACTTTGACATAAAAGAAAGAGCTTTTTGCGTTTCTTTATTATAGAGATTTAGAGCTATATTTATATAAGAGTAATCCAGAACTTTGTTTGCAACTTCTATAAATTTGTAAGATTGGGCATAATTTTTCTCTCTAAGGAAGTAAAGCCCCATAGTTAAATAGCTCAATCCATTCTTTGGATATTTTTCAATTAGATCACTTAGGTAAGAAAAGGTGTCCTCATCTTTTCTAATTATTTTCAGAAAACCTGAATTTATCTGTGAATCAAAATTATTTTTGTTAATTTTAAACATTCTTTCGGCTTTTTGATAGTCGCCTCTCAATAAATGCATTAATCCAAATTGGTTACAGTATTCTAGTACGTTCTTATTGCTCAATCGTAACTCAAAAAAATAGGCAAGCTTTTCGTTTGATAAATCAATATCATTTATTACTATGTCAAACCAATTATTAAGACTATTTATCGAGACGCTCAATTTTTCGATTTCGTAGTCAGGTTTATAAACTACTCTTACTTTCTCTTTTTTCTCAGGTTTTTCTGGGAGCTTGATCCCTTTTTTTTCAAGCTCTTTTTCCAATTCTTTCTTAACTTGATATATCTTTTTTAACTTTTCTTCTTGATCTTCGTATTGCTTTTCATTTTCATTCATTAATTTCTATCCTCCTACCCGCCGAAAAACTGTAATACTCATTTTTCCCTATTATGATATGGTCGTTCATAGGTATGCCTATAATTTTTGCTGATTCGGTAATTGTTTTTGTGATATCTACATCGTTCATACTAGGTGTCGAGTCGCCAGAAGGATGGTTATGAACAATAATAAAAGAGATTGAATTGTGGAGTATGGCCTCTCTGAAAATATCTCTAGGATGTACCATCGACATATTAGCTGTACCATTACTAATATCTTTAATGGCTATTATATTTAACTTTGAATCTAAAAATATTGCTCTAACGGTTTCACTTTTCAAATGAACCATATCTTGGCAGATTTGATATACTTCCATGGGTGAAGTTATCTTATCTAGCTTTTCTCTCAATTTTTGTAAATGAAATCTTTTACCAATTTCAAGAGCAGCTTTTAGATTTATAGCTCCGACCCTTCCCACACCCTTTTTACTTGAAAGTTCTTTAAGAGAGGCTTGTTCTAGAGAAGGAAGAGTTTTATATTCATTTAATAAATTCTGAGTTGCTTCAAAAACACTGATACCTTTAACTCCATGTCTTAGGATTAATGCAATTAACTCCGCGTCACTTAAACTTGAGGGCCCAAATTTTTCAAGTTTTTCCCTAGGAAGTAGTTCATCGTCCATTTTTCTCTCCTTTTTAATAGGTATTTGATGTGAACTTTTTAATTTCTCTATATAATTTTGCAATTGGTAGACCCATTATGTTATAGTAATCTCCTTCAATCTTTTTTACAAATACTGCAGCAAATTCCTGTATAGCGTAAGCTCCTGCTTTATCATAGGGAGAGTAATTGGTTATGTAGTAATCAATTAGACAGTCTTCTAATTCATAAAAGGTAACATCTGTCACTTCAACAAAAGTATCGATCTTTTCAATACTGCGTAAAGTTACACCGGTATAAACTTGATGAATACGTCCTGATAGAGTTTTTAAAATATCAAAAGCATCATCGTAATCTTTTGGTTTTCCGAAGATCCTATCTCCTAAAGCCACCACAGTATCGGCGGTAATTAATAGTTCTTGTGGAAAAAGAGGAATATCATTGCTTTTATTTAAAGATATCTCTTGCACAAGGTCTTTCGGCTTGATAGAAGAGCATTTTTCATTGTTGTTTGATACTCTTATTGTAAAATCATTTACTATAAGTTTTAATAGTTGTTGTCTTCTTGGAGAAGATGATCCTAGAACTATTTTAATTTTTGAATTGGTCAATTTTTACACTCCTTAGTATTGTGCTAACTATTGCCGAATTGATAAAAGCCGTTATGACTCCAAAGAAAAGCATATAAGGGTAATACCAAATTATTCCTTTGGATTTTACTATAAATAAACCAGCGATCAGTGTTTGAGCTGTGTTACTGAAAAAAGCTCCTATTTCACTTATTCCTAAAACACTAGCTTTTTTCATTAGTTTGAAAGAGATAGACATAGCAAGAGCACTAGCAATTGCACCACCTAATCCCATCCAAAACATTGGCGATAAAAAACGACCACTCAAAATTGAACCTAACAATGTTTTTAATATAGCTATATATAAGGTGTTGGCTATTCCAACATCAGTTACTACAGAGAGCAGCAAAGGAAAGTTTGAGAATCCCCAACGTGCTCCCGGTATTGCAACAGGAAGTGGCAAAAAACTTTCGACATAATAAACTGCAGATGCTAGGGCAGTTAAGATTGCAATATATGAAATTTTTTTAGTTTTCACCATGTGTACAAATCGACTCCTGCTTTGTTTTGTTTTCCAGTTGGTTTAACGACAACTTTATTAGGTATACATACAATAGGTTGATTTGGAGTACTTACCCATCCAGTGTTTTGGCATACTTTATCGGGACAAGAAGCCTCAGTCACTCTTACAGCATCGTTGTAGTATTCTACATTCATCAAAAATTCTCCATCTTCGTTGTATATGCTGTAAGTACCTTCTTTATTTATTTCTAAGATCTTTTCACCTTTTAAAAAAACTTGAGCGCCATCTACAACACCGTCAGAACGGAGAGATGTAATAGACATAAAAAGAATGATTATACCGAATATTATAATCAAAATAAAAAAATCACTTTTCTTAGCAAACTTCATTATTTAATTTTCTCCCTAAAATAGTTGAAACCACTTGTTTCTATACGTTCACCTGTAGGAGAAATTATTAATGCTTGGATACCAAAATTTGTAAAATACTCTAATGCCGGATTTTCATATCCTAATACGAAGAGAGCGGTTGAAAAAATGTCGGCTGTCATAGCATTTTCAGAGATAACGGTAACACTCACTGCATCCCTTGCGGGATATCCAGTCTTAGGATCTAAAATGTGATGATATTTGATCCCTTCAGAAATAAAATATCTTTCATAGTCTCCCGAAGTAGCTACTCCACCATTCGTAAGATAAATTGTATCTATTGCGCTAAAATAATCTTGCGAGAATGGATCTCTGATACCTATTACCCAAGGAAGTTCTTTGAATTTAGGTCCTATTATTCCTATGTCGCCACCGGCGTCAATAAAACCTGAAGCCTTTGGATCTACTTCTCTAATCCTTTGTATAACCAAATCAATTGCATATCCTTTTGCAATTGCCCCTAAATCTATTTCAACGCCGTCTTTTAAAAAAGAAACTTCCATATTTTCTTTGTCAATGTTGATAAACCTGTAATTAACGTAACTCAATGCCTGATTTATTTCTTCTTGAGTTGGAACTCTTTTTGTAGAAAATTCATCATCGAATCCCCACAACTTGATTAAAGGCCTTACGGTTGGATCAAACGCACCACCTGTTAAAGCAGCATAGTTTACAGCAGATTGAAATAAAAATAAAGCTTCTTCATCGACCTTTACTTTACCTTTTTCATTTAAAATATATATCAAACTACCTTCAGTGTTTGGGCTATATTTATTATGAATTCTCGAAAATTCTTTTTCAGCAATATTAACTAATACTTCAGAAGAAACTTTATCTCCAGCTAAATTAACTCTGACAACAGTTCCTAAAGAAGAAAATATCTTTTCTTGGTATACAGGCACCGGTTTTGAAAAAATGAGCCAGCCAAGAATAATTATTCCTACTGCTATTGCTGCTATATATAGGTATGGTCTTATACCTCGACCACTTTTCTTCCGCAATGTTCGCACTCTCCTTTTGAGTTTAAAGCTTTTATATCGATATTGTATCCGTTTCTTGAGATAAGAAGAACGCCACAATCAGGACAATATGTGCTTCCATATTCTGGTTTCCTGACATTTCCTAGATAAACAAAATTTAAATATTCTTTTGCCAATTTGAACGCTTGTTCCAAAAACGACATACTTGTAGCAGGTTTGTCAAACTTATATGCTGGATGATATCTTGATAAATGAAGTGGTATATCTTTGGATAAACTAGCGAGCCAAGTAAATTCTTTTTCTAACATATCTAAATCATCATTAATTGTGGGAACAATCGAAGTTGTCACTTCAATGTGTATGTTGCTCTCCACTGCTAATTGTATAGTTCTTTTGACTGGTTCCAAGCTTCCTTTTAGATATTTCCTATATATCTTATCATCAAAACTTTTTAAATCAACGTTTAAAGCATCAATATATTGTAACATCAACTTTAAAGCTTCTTCGTTTATATATCCATTTGTTACAAGGACATTGTAGTTTTCAGGATTAGAATATTTTATCGCCCTTGCTGAATCTAGAACGAATTCAAACCATACTATTGGTTCAGAATAAGTATATGCAACTCCATGAACGTTCTCGTAATTTTCTAGTATTGTGGGGAGTGCTTTAGGAAATACTCTTCTCAAAGTGGAGGGTTTTTCTTGAGAAATATCATAATTTTGACAGAAAGGGCATTTCAAATTACATCCCCAAGTACCTAAAGAAAGTATTTTCTCTCCTGGATGAAAATGATAAAGCGGCTTTTTTTCCATTGGATCTAATCCCATACTAGTTGTATCTGCATAGTTTAACGAAAACATTTCACCACCTATATTTTGTCTAACACCACAAAATCCCTTTTCATTTGGATGCAAAACACATTCATGTGGACACAAAGTACATTTTAATATATCTTCTTTCAAAACATCGTAAAATAACGAGTTTATTTTCATTAATTATTCACCTCTAAATACTTTAATAATACCTTTCGACAGTAAATTTGTATATTTCAATCGGTTCATCCTTATGAATTCCAGCTTTTGTTTTAGCTATTCTTAGTTGTTCCTCAACTGTCTCTATTCCCTCAATATCTGGCAACAAAACGCCCCTTTTATAACCACTTTTTACAACAACACCATAAATTTTTGGGTCAAGCTCTTTTAAGTCATTAACTTTTTCTAATTCTGATAAAATATCAACAGATACAACTAGATCATCTAATTCAGAAGGATTAACTGGAGGGAACCTTGGATCTCTAGTGGCAGCAGCAATAGCATTTTCTCTTATCTCTTCTATTAGATTTTCATACACAGGAAAAATGGTTCCTATGCAACCTCTCAATTGACCATCTTTTTTATGAAGGCTTACAAAACAGCCTCTTTGCTTTTCAAACATTTCTTTAGGAAGTGTTGCATCAAATTGAATCCTTTTTTTGTATTTCACATAATTCTCGATTACTTTTTTAGCCCAAATCACGTAAGGATGACTTTTCTGCATTTTTCTTGTACTCCCTTCCGAAAGATGAAAATTTCTGTGTATCATTAATTTCAAAATATAACAATTATTAAATTTTAAATTAAACTTTAATTTTCATTTGTGAATTATAATATGCTGTAGATAAGAGTTATTAGTTTAGCAAACCATTAAGATAAAAAAGCAAAAAACAAAGGAGAATTAATAACCATGACAAAGTACAATAAAACAATGATCATTTCTATTGCAGAAGCAGCTAGCTATAACGCTTTTTACATAGCTACCCAAGGTTTTATATTTACAACTCTAGCTTTGTATTTTAATGCTTCTCCTCTGTATATTTCTATAATGACTTCCTTTCCAATTATAGCACAAATGTTTCAGATTTTTACTCCAAAAGTAAATAATTTGATTGGTTCAAGGAAAAAAGGAATGATTGTTAATGCGTTTATATCAAGGTGTTTGTTTGCTATCCTTCCGATATTAATACTTCTTGATGTCAGATCTAATAACGCACTTTTATTGATTATTTTACTTTTTTCTTTTTTTGGAACATTTGTTGGTAACACATGGACCGCTTTAATGAGAGAAGTTGTTCCTTTCGATCTAAGAGGAAAGTATTTCGGAATTAGAAATATCTTTTCTTCTATTGCGGGTATGGTAATGTTATTTTTATATACTAAATTACTCGGTTTTCCTAATCTTAAAAATGGTTTGCTTTTAGTAACTATTTTTATGGCTTTTTTTGCAATTCTTTCTGCTTTTTTATTGACTAAACATGACTTCCCTCAAAAAAATGATGAGGAAGAAATCTTTCAAATAAACATAACTCAACCTTTTAAAGACAAAAATTTTAGAAATTACTTGAGATTCATCTTTTTCTGGAATTTTGCTATTGAGTTTTCAAGACCGTATTTTTCTTACTTTGAAGTAGCTGTGTTGAATGTAGATTATAATTATTTGGCTACGATGAGCATTTTAAACAGTATTATATCCATATTTCTTTATTTATTTTATGGAGTTTTAGCTGATGCATTTGGAAGCAAGAATGTATTAACTTTAGGTATATTTTTATCAACTTTTAGTCCATTGATGTATTTTCTCATGGGTTCTCATAATTATCGAAGTATTCTTTTTTTAAATGCAATTCTTTCTGCCTTTGCTTGGTCGGCGATTAATTTATCTATATTCAATTTACTACTAGAATTAACAAAAGAACCCTCAGAAAACTATATCGCAGCTAATTCTCTCATGGGAGGAATAGCCGCAATTTCAGCTTCTCTTATTGGAGGGTCGATAGCCAATGTTCTTAAAGATACACAAATTAATTTTTTGGGAGATACATATCATGGCATCCAAATAATTTTTATTATAGGGTTTGTTTTAAGAATTATTTCTGTTACAATATTGAGTGAGGTAGAAGCTATTCAGAAACCAATGAGATATAAAGGAGTATTTTCGGCAGAAGCTGGTCTTTCAAGAAGAAGGGAAACAGATATGCCATCTGTTGAGTTCTTTCAAAAAAGCAAACCTCCTTTAAAAAGTACTCAAGTTGATAAAATTTCTGAAACTGAAGAAGATTCAAGTAAAGAAAATCAAAAACAGGAAGAAGCTGCTAGTAATGATGCCGAAACTCTAAGTGAAGAATAATCGAAACAAAAGGCTTGAACTTAAATGAAGTAATTGGAGCCATTAATTGTTCCTTTACTAAAATAAAAATATTAAAAAGCAAAAGTGGATATATAGACTCTTTTTAATTAGGAGGATTATAATAATGGACATAGGAACTAGATACGAGCCACACAGTTTAGAGAATAAATGGTATAAAATTTGGGAGGAAAGTCGTTCTTTTGAACCTAAAAAGGAGGGCAACGGAAAGTTTTGTATGGTAATACCTCCCCCAAATATAACAGGTAAATTGCATATTGGGCATGCATTAAATATAGTGCTTCAAGATATTGTTGTTAGATATAAAAGAATGAAAGGCTTAAAGACTTTATGGATTCCGGGAGAAGACCACGCTGGGATTGCTACTCAACATGTTGTTGAGCAGTATCTATTGAAAGAAGAAGGTAAAAGAAAAGATGATTATTCAAGAGAAGAGTTCATTGAAATAGTGTGGGATTGGGCAGATAAGTATAGGAGTCATATAAGAGACCAAATAAGAGCTTTGGGTGCTTCAGTAGATTGGAGTAGAGAAAGATTTACTTTAGATGAAGGCTTAAACAAAGCAGTAAGAAATGCTTTTGTTACTTTGTATAAAGATGGTTTAATATATAGGGGAAAGTACATAGTTAATTGGTGTCCTTCATGCGGAACTGTTCTTGCTGATGACGAAGTAGAACACCATGAAGATAAAGGAAAGTTATGGTATATCAAATATCCACTTGAAGGAGAAGATGGTTTTGTTGTAGTTGCTACAACCAGACCAGAAACTATGCTGGGAGATACGGCTTTAGCGGTAAATCCTTCAGATGATAGATATAAGCATCTAATTGGCAAAACAGCGATTTTACCTTTGATAGGAAGAAAATTACCTATTATTGCTGATCCTTATGTTGATCCTCAATTTGGAACCGGAGTGGTTAAAGTAACCCCCGCTCACGATCCAAATGATTATCAAATTTGGGCGAGACATAATTTAGAAATGATACAAGTGATTGATGAAAAGGCAAAAATTAATGAAAATGGTGGAAAATATAAGGGACTAGATAGATATGAAGCTAGAAAAAGAGTTGTTGAAGATCTAAAAAATGAAAATCTTTTAGAGAAGGAAGAAAATTATGTTCATGCAGTGGGACATTGTTATAGATGCAACGATGTTGTTGAACCTCTACTCCTAGACCAATGGTTTGTAAAGATGAAACCATTAGCTGAAAAGGCTATTGAAGTTGTTGAAAACGATGAAATTAAATTTTACCCAGAAAGATGGAAAAAGAATTATCTCAATTGGATGTATGAGATAAGAGATTGGTGTATCTCTCGCCAACTTTGGTGGGGTCATCAAATTCCTGTTTGGTACTGTCAAGATTGTGGCCATATAAATGTTTCTGTGGAAGATATTGAGGCCTGCGAGAAATGTGATTCAAATAATATAAAACAGGATGAAGATGTGCTTGATACATGGTTTTCATCAGCACTTTGGCCGTTTTCAACACTTGGTTGGCCAGATGAAACAGAAGATCTTGCCACATTTTATCCAACGGATTTATTAATTACAGCGTTTGATATCATCTTCTTTTGGGTTGCTAGAATGATTATGTTTGGTGAAAAATTTATGGGAGAAAAGCCTTTTCATGATGTTTATATTCACCAGTTGGTCAGAGATAAATATGGAAGAAAAATGTCAAAATCTTTAGGGAATGGGATCGATCCCTTAGAGATGATTGGTCAATATGGTACTGATCCGGTAAGGTTTACACTCGCTATTTTAGCTGCTCAGGGTAGAGATATAAACCTAGATGTAAGATTTTTTGACTCATATAGAAAGTTTGCGAACAAGATTTGGAACGCTACTAGATTTGTTTTACTAAATATTGATGATTATAATAAAATTGAGTTAAATGAAGGAGATTTAAAAATTGAGGATAAATGGATTTTAACTAGGCTAAATAATGCTATCGAAGGAGTTACTAATTATCTGGATATTTATTTATTTGATCAAGCAGCCAAACTGTTGTATGAGTTTTTTTGGAATGAACTTTGTGATTGGTACATAGAAGCTTCAAAAAATAGGTTAAAATCTGAAGGAATAGAAAAAATGATTGTTCAAAATGTACTCGTTAAGGTTTTTGATAATTCATTGAGATTGTTGCATCCATTCATGCCATACATAACAGAAGAATTATGGGAGAAATTGCCAATTGATCGAGACTCAGAGTTGTTGATCACAGCGAAATGGCCTGTTTGCGACAAAAAATATTATTTTGAAAAAGAGGCACAAGATTTCATAAAAATTATGGAGGTAGTTAGAGAAATAAGAAATATAAAGGCAGAAATGAATATTCCACAGGTTCAAGAAGTGTCGCTAAATTACAAAGTTGTGACTGCTTTAGAAGAGTGGTTTGAAGGTAACAAAGAATTGATTTCAAATCTAGGATTTGTAAAAAGGATAGAAGAAATAAAAGCAAAGCCGGTAAGTTCTGCCACCGTTTATGTTGATGAAAATATAGAAATTTATATGCCTTTAGGAGACTTAATTGATTTAGAAGCGGAAAAACAACGAATATCTAAGAAGTTAGAAAAAATTTCTAAAGACATCGAATTATATGAAAAAAAATTATCTAATAAAAATTTTGTAGAAAAAGCAGATCCTGATGTAGTCGATGAAGCTAGAGAGAAGTTAGAGGAAAGTAAAAGGCAATATGAAAAATTACAACATTTAATGAAGGAGATAAATTAAATGGAATTCGTAAATTTGATAGATAATCTTTATGAAAGAGGATCAGCTAATTTTGCAATTAAGTTAGGACTAACTAGAATCGAGGAACTAGCTGAAAGAATTGGAAATCCGCAAAATTCTTATAAAGTAATACATATAACTGGCACAAATGGAAAAGGGAGTGTAACAAAAGCGGTTTCTGATATTTTTATTGGTCAAGGTTTAAAAGTTGGAACGTATATCTCTCCACATCTTGTTTCAATAACTGAAAGAATTAAGGTAAACGGGAAAAATATCACAGAAAATGAGTTTATGCAAACTTATCTTGAAATAGAAAGCGCAATTAAAGAAATGGATAAGAAAGGAAAGGATTTTTCTCCTTCATTTTTTGAAATCATAACTGCTTTAGCTTTTAAATTCTTTGAAAAAGAGAAAGTTGATTTGGCTGTGTTAGAGGTAGGACTTGGAGGTAGATTAGATGCAACAAATGTTGTAAATTCAGATGTATCTGTTATTACATCTATATCAAAAGATCATATAAAAACTCTAGGAGACTCCGAGGAGAAAATAGCGTTTGAGAAGGCTGGAATTTTAAAAAAAGACAATTTTGTAATTTTGGGAAATATAGATCAATCCCCCAAAAATGTTATTTTAGAAAGATCTAAAGAGGTCGGTGTAAATAAAGTACTGGAGTTTAACAAAGATTTTTATTTTGAAAATCCGAGGTATCATATCAATGAAAATTTATTGGATTATAAGGGTATAAATTTAGATCTGAAGGACTTACAATTTAAAGCTAATGGCACTTTTCAAATGCAAAATGTAACTATTGCTCTAGCAACTACAGAAGCATTCGCAGAAAAATATAAAATTGACCTGTCCGTGGACAAACTTAGAGAAACCATGAAAAATTTTGTTTGGGAAGGGCGTTTTGATTATACAGAAATAAATGGCAAAAAACTTATCCTAGATGGAGCTCATAATGTAGCTGCTGCTGAACAGTTAAGAACAAGCGTTGAAGTTTATTGTCCAAATGAAAGCAAAACTGCTATGGTAGGGATCTTGAATGATAAAGACTATATAAATATCGCAAAAATTATTTCACCTATTTTTGATAAAATAATAATCACTTCTGTTCCATCCTCAAGAGGGAAAGATCCAGAAGCAGTTTTTGAAGAATTCAAGAAATGGAACAATAATGTTGAATTTATTCCAGATACACTTGAAGCTTTTATGAAACTTTTCTCAGAAAAAAGCGACGTTTACTTTGTTACAGGCTCGTTGTATTTGGTTGGCAAGATTAAAGAATTTTTCTCAACCAACTTGATTTCTTAATAATAGAAAAAGGTAGGTTCTCATGATAAGAAAACTTAGAGCAACAATAGAAGAGATTGAAGAAGAAATTATACTAATAAGGATAGGAAATATTGTATTTGAAGCCTATCCTTCCTTTAAAGTTTTACAAAACTATAATATTGGTGATGAAGTAGACTTTTATGTATGTCTTGAGATTAATGAATGGAATAGTTCTATGTATGTCTTTGAAGATAAGTTTGAAAGGGATGTTTATGAAGCTTTAAAAAAAGTTTCTAAAATAGGCCCGAGAACTTCCTCTAAAATTTTAAAGAGAGTTAGTGCGGAGATGCTCGTGAGCATGATTAACGCAGAAGATATCGTTGGGCTTTCTGAATTACCAGGCGTTGGAAAAAAAACAGCAGAACGTTTAATTGCTGAACTTTCTGGAATATTTAATACGGTTGGTCCATTTGCGGCTGATTTATCTACAACAAAAAATGTAAGAGATGCTTTAGAAGCATTAGAAACATTAGGATTTCAAAGATACGAAATTATGAAAATAATTAATGAAATGGACTTGAAAAATATGTCAACAGAAGATATAATTAGAAACTGTTTGACAAAGTTGTGAATATTTATGAATATAGGAGTAAAGGTGGAGGGGCAAAGTGAGAGTTTTGATATTAGCAGCTGGTCAAGGAAAGAGAATGAATTCGAAAATTCCAAAAGTAGCTCACAAAATTCTCGATAAACCAATGGTTAACTGGGTAATTGACGTTGCTCAAAAAGTTTCCGAGGAAATAGCTATTGTCTTAGGTAACGGTTTTGAAATCGTTAAACAATTAATCGATCCTAGCATTGCAATTTTTGAACAAAAGGAACAATTAGGTACAGCTCATGCAGTAATGTGTGCAAAAGATTTTCTGAAAAAGGGAGATAATATCTTAATTTTGTATGGTGACGTACCTTTTATATCAAAAGAAACTCTGGATCTTCTTCAACGAACTCATATAGAACACAACAACGATGCGACTGTTTTATCAGTTGTATTAGATGACCCAACTGGCTACGGAAGAATAATAAAAAACTCTAAAAATCAGTTGATAAAAATAGTAGAAGATAAGGATTCTTCTGAAAATGAAAAGAACATTAAAGAGGTAAACACAGGAATAGCTATCTTTAATTCTGAAAAACTCAAAGATGCTCTAGATAAAGTTAAGCCTCAAAATGTCCAAGGAGAATACTATTTAACTGACGTTTTTTTATTTTTGGATAAAACTGAAGTAATACAGTTAGAAAACAATGCAGAAGTACTCGGAGTAAATGATAGAATTCAGCTAGCGGAAGTAGAAAGAAAGATAAGAATGGAAATAATGAAAAAGTTGATGTTAAGCGGTGTAACTATTGTGGATCCTTATTCAACTTATATATCTCCTGATGTGGAAATTGGAATAGATACTATAATTCAACCTCAAACGTTTATATATGGCAGGACAATTATTGGTGAAAATTGTGAAATTGGACCGTTAACCAGAATACTAAACTGTAAGATTGGAAATAAAGTAAAAATAATACGCTCAGAATGCGAATTAAGTGAAATAAAAGACAATGTGAAAATAGGCCCTTTTTCTAGATTACGAGAAGGTACTTTTCTAGAAGAAAACGTAAAAATTGGCAATTTTGTCGAAATTAAAAAAACACACATCGCTACTAACAGTAAAGCACAACATTTGACTTATTTAGGTGATACTTATGTAGGGAAAAATGTGAATATTGGTGCTGGTACTATAACTTGCAACTATGACGGTAGAAAAAAGTATGAAACTTTTATTGACGATGATTCTTTTATTGGAAGTAATGCTTCGTTAGTTGCTCCTGTAAAGATTGGGAAAAATACATTAATAGGAGCAGGTTCAGTAATAACAAAAGATGTTCCTGATGATTCATTGGCTTTAGGTAGGGCACAACAAGTTAATAAGCTTAATTGGGTTAAAGAGAAATGGAAAAATAATTTGAAGGGAGAATGAAAATGTCGTCGGCAAATGAAAAGCAATTCAAGGTTTTTGCGGGTAATTCAAATCCTCCTTTAGCCAAAAAAATAGGTGAATATATGGGTACAAGGCTTGGCGATTGTGAGGTTTCAACTTTCGCAGATGGAGAAATAAACGTAAGAATAAATGAGACTGTAAGAGGATTTGATGTCTATATAATTCAATCTTTTTCTCCTCCCGTGAATGACCATATTATGGAATTGCTTATTATGATCGATGCGTTAAAAAGAGCTTCAGCTGCTTCAATATCTGCAATAATTCCTTATTACGGATATGCAAGACAAGATAGAAAAGCTAGAGGGAGAGATCCAATAACTGCTAAGCTTGTTGCTAATTTGATAACTGTTGCAGGTGCAACAAGAGTTGTTACTATGGACTTACATGCTGAGCAGATTCAAGGTTTTTTCGATATTCCAGTGGACAATCTTTGGAGTTATCCAATATTTACAAAATACTTTTTAGATGATATAAAAAGTATTTCAGAAAACATAGTTGTTGTTTCTCCTGATGTTGGTGGAGTGAAAAGGGCTAGAAAATTTGCAGAAAAATTAGGTTTCCCTTTAGCTATTTTAGATAAAAGAAGGCCAAAAGATAATGTAGCCGAGATAATAACAATTATCGGTGACGTTAAAGGCGCAGATTGTATATTATTTGATGATATCATAGACACGGGGGGGTCTATCATCGCAGCGGCAGAAACTTTAGATAAAGCTGGGGCCAAGAAAATTATTGCTTGCGCAACACATGGAGTATTCTCCCAAAATGCAGTTGAAAATTTACAAAATTCAAGAATTGATAAAATAATTGTTACAGACACAATATATCATAAACAATTGCCAGATAAATTTATTGAATTAGCATGTTCTGATTTTTTAGGTGAAGCAATGGTGCGAATAAGAAAGAATTTATCTGTTAGTATACTCTTTAGATGATTAAAGTTTTTTATTTAGAAATAGAAAGTCAATTTTAGAATTTAAATGGGTTCAAGGGCGGCAGCCCTCCTGCCCTTTTGGTACAAGAGTATCAAATTCGCTAAAGAATTTAGCTTTTAAAACTATAACATTTATAAAAACTTGTGTTTTAGAATTTCTAAAACAACTAAATTTGGTAATTTAGGAGGTTAAGATATGACACATACTTTCAGTTTAGAGGTATTAGAAAGAGATCCAAAATTAAAGGCAAACAAATATAGAAGGGAAAAGTTAATACCCGCGGTAGTGTATGGCCCTTCTATGAAAGAGAATAAACATATAAATATACGTACCAATGATTTAGAAAGGCTAATTGAAAAGGCAACGGCTACTACATTAATTGAATTAAATATAAAAGGTGAAAATTCTAGCGAAAAAATGACTGTTTTTATTAAAACTATTCAGAGGCACAAAGTAACTGATAAGCCTATTCATTTGGATTTTTATTGTCCACAAGAAGGCAGAAAGATGAATATTAATATACCAATAACTTACATAGGAGAACCGGTAGGAGTTGAGCAGGGAGGTACCTTAAATATTTATTTGCATGAGATCCCTGTAGAAATTTTGCCTTCAGATATTATAGACACTCTTGAAATAGATATTTCGAACTTAGAAATAGGAGATAACATTATTGTAGAGGACATAAAAAAAATCATGCCAGAAAGTGCAGAAATACTTCTAGAAGACGATGAAGTATTAGCTGGAATTATAGAACCTAGAGAAATAGTTGAAGAAGAAGAAATAGTAGTAGAGTTCGAAGAAGGTGAAGTGACAGCCGAACCTGAGGTTATAATGGAAAAAGAAGCAACAGAAGATAAGGAAGAATAATCAATGAAGAATTTAGTAATAGGTTTGGGAAATCCAGGCCCGCGTTATGTTTTTACTAAGCATAACGTGGGTTTTTTAGCTTTAGATAGATATGAAGAAAAGAAAAAAAAATTTTATGACATCAAAAAAGTATCAGGTAAAAATTATGAAGGTTTTACCTTTAGTGATAATTTATTTATCAAACCTCTAACTTTTATGAATTTAAGTGGAGAAGTACTTCCCGTAATATTTAGAAAGTATGGTAAAATTGAGGAAAACTTACTCGTAATTCATGACGATATCTGGTTAGATTTTGGTGAAATAAGAATCAGGAAAAACGGATCTGATGGAGGGCATAAAGGCTTGAAATCACTGATTTCTGTATTGAAAACTACAGAATTTCCAAGAATTAGAATTGGGATTAATAAAAATTATGTTCACGGAAGTGGTGATTTAGCGAGCTATGTTTTAACTCCTTTTACAGAAGAAGAACTAGGTGATTTGTATATTATATTAGACGTGGTATGTGAAGCCATAGATTACATATTAGATGGTAAAATAGAAGAAGCCATGAATAAATTCAATGGTAAAAATTTTTTAAAAAATGTTCGATGAAAAGGGGTTCTACCAATGAACGAAGAAAAGATAATGATTTTTAGTAAAATACTAGAGGAGATAAGAATAGCTATATTGGAAGATAATAAGCTGACGGAGATTTTTTTTGAAGATTTTGAGACTGATACTAATACCGGTAAAATATTTGTTGGTAAAATCGAAAATGTAGTTCCTAGTCTAGAGGCGTTTTTTGTTAACATAGGAACCGGTAAAAACGGTTTTTTAAGGTTTAGAGACACAATTGGAAAAGCGGAAAACTATAAAGTTGGGGACAAAGTGATGGTACAGGTAAAAAAAGATGGAAGTAGTCGCAAAGGTCCTCAATTATCAATGTATATAAGTATTCCAGGGAAATACTTGGTTTATTTGCCATATTCAAGCGATAATATCGGAATTTCTAAAAAAATTACTCGTCAATATGAGAGACAAAGACTAAGAGAGATAGCAAAAAAGCTTTTAAAGAAAGGCGAAGGAATTATATTCAGAACAAATTCTGAAGGTATGGAAGAAGAGGAACTTGCAAGCGAATTAGAAAATTTGAGACAAATCTTTCAAAATATACAAGAAAAGTATGAGGCAGCGAATAAACCTCAGATTCTATTTGAAGAAACTGATTTTATGGAGTACATATTAAGAGAAAGATTAGATTCAAACACGAAAAAGATCATAGTTGACAACAAACAAATTTATAGAAAATTAAAAAGACTCTTGAAGACTTTTAAGTTTAAGCCAATATTAGAGTTCGTTAGAGGTGATTCATTTAAAGAATATGGTGTTTACAACCAAATGAATGAAATTTTTAATAAAAAAGTTGTTTTAGAAAATGGTGGCATTATTACAATAGATAGAGCAGAGGCTTTAACTGTTATTGACGTAGACTCAGCTAGTAACCTTGAGGGTAAAAATGTAGAAGAAACTTCTTATATAACAAATTTGGAAGCAGCTAAGGAGATTGTTCGACAACTAAGATTAAGAAACATCGGGGGTATGATTGTCGTAGATTTTATTGATATGAAAGATCCTATGCATCGAAAAGAAGTTATTGAAGTGATTAAAGAAGAATCCCAAAAAGATAAATCTAAATTGACAGTTGTAGGATTTACAAATTTGGGTCTTTTAGAATTGATTCGCAAAAGAACTACCCCAGCTTTAGACTCTGTGGTGTACTTTCCTTGCCCAGTATGTCATGGAACAGGAAAGATCGTTTCTCCATCAATAGTATTTGGAAAATTAATGAAAGAAATAGAATCTTCCATAAAAGAAATAAAAAGGGATCAAATAAAAGCCATAGAGATAAGCGCTTTTCATAATTTATCAGGTTATTTAACTCCTGCACTTAAGGAAGAAATGGAAAAGAAATTAAATGTGAAAGTTGATTTTTTATTCAATTGGCATGATCCTAATTCTTATAACATTAAATACAGGATATAATTTAAAAGATTTATTTTAGTTATAAATTAGTGGGAGGAAATAAATGAAAAGAAAAATCCCATTTTATATTTTAGTGGCTATTTTAGGATCCACTTTTATTATCAGTACAATATTCTTGTTCTCAAGTAAGGATAGTTCTATTGCTTATTTAACTTCAAATTCTGAATATGAAAAAATTCCTCTGTTAGAATATATTTCATCGAATGAAAAAGCAAAAGTAAAACAAGATAAAGGAGATTTTTTCTTTCAAAAAATAGATGAAAAAAATTCTATATTTAAGAAAATTAAAAAGATAAACAATAATGAATATATCTTATTGGTTGAGAATAAAGACCAATATTATGTTTATTTTATTAACAATAGTGGAGAAATCAAAACTAAAGTTTTTATCGACAGTGGTAATGTTCGCCTTAATGATTTTATAATACATAACAATAATTTCATTTTTGTGGGCCAAAAAAACGGTAAACCATATGTTTTAAATACTTCAAAAAGTGGTTCTATGAATTGGTCCAATATATTAAATTATCAAGGTACATTGAATAGCTTAAAAAATACTTCAAATGGGTATTTAATTGCAGGACAAGTTTTAATAAATAACAATTTTCAAGCTTATGTTTCTTTAATAAACCAAAGTGGGAATAAAATATGGGAAAATTCTTTTGGAAGAGAAAACGAAGAAAAAATCATCGATATTGCTGTTAATTCAAACAATATAATTGCTGTGGGAACTTCAAATTCTAATCTTGAAAAACAACATAATTTGTTATTTTTAGAATATAGTATGGATGGTACCCTTCTATTTTATGATGAATATGGAACTACGGTATACAATGAATATCCCTCGAGTATTAAAAATGACAATCAAGGTAATCTATACATAGGAGGTTATGCATCTTCTTTAAATGAAAAAGAATGGAAAGGTTTCTATATGAAAGTTTCAAATACTATAAAAAATAACAATAATCTTTTAGATGTTGAGTTTTTTGATATTTTATCTATTAAACCATTATCAAAAATAGAAGATATGAAGATTGTTGATAATAAAGTTGTTTTGGGGGGTGTTTGTGTCGAACAATGGCCAAATTATGATGTTTTTATTCAAGTAACTAATTTAAATGGAATTTTGTTAGAACAGAAAATATATGGTGAAGAAAACCAAGAATTACTCAGCTCGTTTGAAATGTCAGATGAAGATGGAATAATAGGCGTTGGACAAATAAATTCAGAAGGCGAAATTTATCCTTTAATATTTAAAACAGATTCTAATTATAGAATTCCTGGCTTGGAAAAACCTAATTGATTTTAATAAATTTATCTTTTAAGTGGGTTCCGGGCGGCAGCCCGAATTAGTTCCTTCCGATTAACAATCGGTAAAAAAGGGTTCTAGGGCAAAGCCTTTTAAACTTTAAATGTATTGAATTTATCTTTTAAGTGGGTTCCGGGCGGCAGCCCGAATTAGTTCCTTCCGATTA
>NZ_DAOPSE010000023.1:19048-21563 GCF_035349255.1 Defluviitoga sp.
ACAATCGGTAAAAAAGGGTTCTAGGGCAAAGCCCTATTAATTTTTAGAATCTCTGAATTGTTTAAGAAGAAAAACCATAATAGGAGGTAGTTATTATTGAAACCATCAACTGTAAAATATCTTTCCAAAAAAATAATGGAAGCTGGTGAAATTCCACTAATTTGGGGACATTTTGGTGTTGGAAAAACTGATATTGCAAGAGAAATAGCTTCCGAAACTGGAAGAGAATTAATAATATTAATAATTTCTCAAATGGAACCGGGTGACTTAATTGGTTTACCTGCCCGTGGTTCAGATAGAACTGTTTTCTTAAAACCTGATTGGTGGCCAGACAAAGATAATGTATTAATTATGATAGATGAGGTTAACCGAGCGCATAGGTCTATTAGAAACGCAATCATGCAACTTCTTATAGATAAAAGAATTCATAATCACGTTCTTCCAGAAGGAGCTTGGATTATGGGAGCTGCTAATCCACCTGATGAAGAATATGACCAAGTTGATCTAATAACCGATCCTGCATTCATGTCAAGATTTTTTCATTTAGAACTTTCTCCTGATGTTGATGATTGGGTCGAGTGGTCAGCAAATAACGATGTATTGCCCGAAATTATCTCTTTTATTAAGGAATATCCAGAATATCTTTCCTCTGATACAATTGTATCAATGAGATTAAATTTGAGACCTAGCCCAAGAAGCTGGTATAAATTGGCCAAAGTATTATCTTTATTGTCAGAAGAAGATATTAAAAACTATGGTTATGTTGTCTCAGCAGCCATAGTAGGGTCCGAAGCCGCTAGAACTTTTCTTTCATTTCTTGAAAATAAGGTTGAGTTACCTGATCCTAAATCTTTGTTATTGGAAGGCAAAAATATAGAAAAAGTTGCCAAACTTTCAAATGAAGAAAAAATCACTCTTATATTCAGAATCAATAACTTCTTTGAATCACTTCAAGAAGAAGATATGATCGAAATTTTAAATAATCAAGACCAACGAGCTATTGCTGAAAATTTAAAAAAGTTGAGTGATTTAGTTCCAAAAGATGCATTGTTTTCTGTATTACGGTTTTTAAATGAGATGATAGAAAAGAACAAAGGTTTAAAAAGAGCTTTCTACGATAAGTTATTGGAGGAAATTGCTATAACGCTTGGAGATTCCTCTTGGATGGAAGGTATCTAATATGAGTGATATACTTCAAAAAGCTTGGATAGAGTTAGAAAAAGAAAGTCTATTTTTTTCTTATTTAAGGATGAATTTTGATAATGTTCCAACGCAAGCTGTGAGAACAATTAAAGTTTCAATCACTTCTCAAGCTAAATTTAGGATTATGTACAATCCTAAACGTTTGCAAAATCTTGGATTAACTATAACTAAAGGTCTTTTAAAACATGAAATATATCATATCATCCATGGTCATATTTTCATTAAACCAAAAAATAAACGGGAAAAAGGCATCTGGGACTTAGCAATGGATGCTGCAATAAATCAATATATAAGGGAGCTTGATGCTTTTGCCACACCTTTAGATGTAATGGTGGCCGAAGGACATGCTCCAGATAATGAGTTCTTTTTTGTTACCGCTCCAATGAATTTATTGAATAAAACAGCTGAAGAATATTATAAATATATACTCGATTTTATAGAAGAGAAAAAAATGGTAGATTTAGAAGAAATAATTGACAAAAGAGAAAAAAATGCAGATTCACATGATTTTTCCTCTGAAATTCCTGAGGAAATGGCTTTCGATATTGTGAGTGAATTTGTAACTCAGGCATATGATAAATCCAAAGAAAATTTACCCGATGGTGTTGAAATGGCAGTTTCTTTGATGGTTAAAAAACCATATTTAAATTGGAAAACACTTTTGAGAAGATTTTTTGGAAGTTCAATAGTTGTAGAAAAATATAGAAGTTTGTTAAAACCAAATAGAAGATATGAAGACCAACCAGGTTGGGTTTCAGAATTAGGACCTAATGTGGCAATAATAGTTGATACATCCGGATCAATTATAGAAGAAGAGTATAACTCTTTTTTTAGTGAAATCGAATCAATAACAAAAAATCTTGGAGGTAAAGTAACACTAGTTCAAGCTGATAGTCAAATTCAAAATGTCATGACCTACCATAAGGGAAAATGGAAAGAAATTATTTTGAAAGGGAAAGGTTCAACAGATTTACAACCTGCAGTTGATTACGTTGAAGAAAATATTAGACCCGAAGGTATTATCATATTTACTGACGGATGGTTAGAAGTACCAAATATTCAAAGACGTATCCTATTTGTATTATCTAAAAAATATAATCCTGATTTTCTTACGCAAGTTATAGAATATTATGGGAAAAATAGTGTTGTTATTTTAAATTAACCTTTTGCTTTTCCATTTTGTGTTGACAAATTCTTATAATTGTGGTACCATATAATACATCGAGGTACTAATAACTGAAAATTCATATAAATTCTAACAAATGTGGTCAGGCCGCATAAACAATTTTTGCGGCGAAAAAGGGGTTCATTG
>NZ_DAOPSE010000024.1:0-21300 GCF_035349255.1 Defluviitoga sp.
GTTGAATGAATTATCTTCTGAACTAGAGGCTTTAGTTAAGAGATTTAAAATATAAATAATCTTGAAAATGGTAGTTATTTAGTAATATTCAAAACTAAAAAGCTGCGATCAAGTAAAATCATTATAAATAAGGTTTGTATTTGTGATAATTTTAGATTATAATAGATTAATAATTCGAGCGTAGAATGAATTAATTAAAAGGGGTGTAAAAATGTCGATAAAAATATCATTTATAGGAGCAGGAAGTGTAAGGTATACAGTAAAACTTGTTGGAGATTTAGCAAAAACGAAAGAACTTAATGACAGTTTAGTATCGCTTATGGATATAGATGAAGAAAGGTTAGAAGCAGTATATAACCTATGTAAAAGGTACAACGAAGAAATAGGGGGAAATTTGAAATTTGAAAAAACTTTAGATAGAGAAGAGTCGCTTAAAGACGCTGATTTTGTAATAAATACAGCGTTATATAGAGCACCAGGACACGAAGATGGTTATGTCAGTTATGAAATTATGAGAGATGTAGCAGAAAAGTATGGTTACTACAGAGGAATAGACAGCCAAGAGTTCAATATGGTATCAGATTATTATACTTTCACTAATTATAACCATTTAAAAATGTCACTTGACATAGCAAGGTCTGTAGAGAGAATATGTCCGGATGCCTGGCTTATACAAACAGCTAATCCAGTTTTTGAAATAACTCAATTAATAAAAAGACTAACAAACGTTAAAGTAATTGGATTTTGTCATGGGGTAGAAGGTATTTTTGAGGTTTTAAAGGCGTTAGGAATAGACAAAAAAGATACAGATTGGCAAATAGCAGGCGTTAACCACGGGATTTGGTTGAATAGATTTTTATACAAAGGTGAAAATGCTTATCCATTATTAGACGAATGGATTGAAACAAAGTCGAAAAATTGGGAATCAACCAATCCGTGGGATACACATTTATGTCCAGCTGTTATTGACATGTACCGATTTTATGGATTGTTACCTATTGGAGATACAACGCGTAATGGTTCTTGGAAGTATCACCACAGTTTAGAAGCAAAAAAAAGATGGTATGGCAAGTTTGGAGGTATAGACAATGAAGTTGAACGGCCAAAATTTTACGAAGAATTAAGACAGATAAAAAGGATGATTATAGAGGTCTCTAAGAACCCTAAAATAAAAATCACAGAGAATTGGCCAGAAGAATTTCCAAAAGAAAAATTAAGTGGAGAACAACAAATACCTTTTATAAATGCTTTAACTAATAATATTGAAGTGAGATTATTTTTAAATGTTCTAAACAACGGAACAATACGAGAAATTCCTGATGATATAGTTGTTGAAGTTCCCGTTAAGGTTAATAAAAATGGAATATTTCCTGAAAAGATAGAGCCGGACCTACCAGAAAAAATTAAGAAATACTATCTAACCCCTCGTATAATGAGAATGGAAATGGCGTTGGATGCTTTTATAACGGGCGATAGGAAGATTCTGGAAGAGGTTTTGGTGAGAGATCCAAGGACTAAAAATTATGATGATATACCAAAGTTGTGGGATGAGATATTTAACTTACCTTTTAATAAAGAAATGAAGGAACATTATAATAAATAAGTTATTGGTTAATTTCGAATAAATTTTTAGCTTATATAAAAATGAAGATCGGGGTGTATATAATGATTATAAATTATGCACATAGAGGAGCAAGTGCATATGCACCAGAAAATACATTTGCCTCTTTTTATCTTGCAATTGAAATGAATGCTGACGGAATTGAAACAGATGTGCAAAAAACTCGAGATCATGTCCTTGTGCTTTTCCATGATGAAAAATTAAACAGGATAACAGGGCAGAGTGGCAGTATTTCAGATTTTACATATTCAGAACTTCTTGATTTTGATTTTGGCAGCTATAAAGGGAATAAATACAAAAATGAGAGAATAGTAACTTTATATGATATGTTGAAATATTTAGGAGGAAAAGACTTAAAATTCATAATAGAAATAAAAGTAGAAGATATTGAAGAAGATGTTTTGAAAATTATATATAAATTCAATTGTGACTCAAAAGTTACAATAACTTCTTTTAACTTATGTTCATTAAAAAAAATAAGGGATTTAGATTCAACAATCGAGATAGGATTTTTAACAGATGGAATCAAAGAAAGTACTTTAAGATCTCTCGAGAATTGGAATATTAAGCAAATATGCCCAAATATAGAATTCATTGATTATCAAAAAGTTCGGTATGCAAAAAAATTAGGATATTCTGTTAGATGTTGGGGAGTTAAAACCATCGAATTAATGCATAAGGCTTTACAATGTGGAATAGATGGTATGACTGTAGATTTTCCAGACAAATTAGCAGAAGTTTTAAAAAAATAACATATATAAATCTGTTCCCGCGGTCAGTTTTGGATCTAAATAGTTTAATGGTATATGGCTTCTTTCCCTTTTGATACAAGTATTAACAAGTTAAGAAAATTAGTAATCAATATTTTAAATTTAACTGGGTTCAAGGGTGGAGCTATTCACTCTCGGTAGAAATACCAAGAGTGTTAGAAAGTTAAAGCTAAAACAACTATTTTTTAAAGATTTTAAGATTTCTACAATTACTAAAAAACTGCACTACCAAAGGAGGAATTTGAATTGGCATTTTTAGATGAGAATTATCTGTTACAAAATAAGACTTCAAAACTACTTTATGAATCAGTAAAAGATCTTCCAATTTTGGATGCACACAATCACGGAGATGTTAAAGAGATTGTTGAGAATAAAGGTTGGACAGACATATGGCAGGTTGAGGCAGCAACAGATCATTACGTTTGGGAACTTATGAGAAAAAGAGGTGTCCCAGAAGAAAAAATAACTGGTAGCGCTTCGAACAAAGAAAAATGGTTGGCCTTAGCGGAAGTCTTTCCAAATTTTGTTGGAAATCCAACCTACGAATGGATTCACCTCGATTTAAAGAGAAGATTTCATGTTGACGATGTTATTTCAAAGTATACTGCGGAAAAAATATGGCAAGATACCTCAATAGCTTTAAAACAACAAAACATGAAACCTCAAGAATTACTCAGGAGCATGAACGTTGAAATAATGTGTACCACAAACGACATAACAGATGATTTATATTACCACCAAAAAGCAAAAGAAGAGATTGAAGGAATTAGAATACTACCCACCTGGCGACCTGATAAGGCTATGAATATAGAGAAAAAAGGCTGGAGAGAGTTCATCATTGATTTAGGAGAAGTAACAAACGAAAATGTAAGCACTTTTGAGGGATTTTTGAACTCTTTATATAAAAGTCATAAAAAATTTCAAGAATTAGGTGGAGTAGCAAGTGATCATGGAATATACCAACCAATTTCTTATTTTGTAGAAAAAGAAAAGGTAAAAAATATTTACAAAAAAGCGATGGAGTCAAGAGAATTATCTGTTGAAGAGATCTGTGATTTTAAAGCCTATCTTTTCAATGAATTTGGAAGAATGAATTCTGAAAGTGATTGGGTTATGCAGCTCCATATAGGAGCAGTGAGAGATTACCGTGACAAATTATACAATAGATTAGGTCCGGATTCTGGAGGAGACGTTTCTACAAATATTATTAATTTAGCAGAAGGACTAAAATACTTTTTAAATGAATTTGATGAAAAATTAAAAATAGTTCTTTATTGTTTAGATCCTTCTTTATATCCTACTGCAGCTACCTTAGCGCGTGCCTTTCCAAATATAAGTCTAGGAGCTCCATGGTGGTTTAATGACAGTCCCTTTGGAATGGAAATGTACTTGAAATATATAGCGACAGTTGATCTTTTGGGTAACATGGCAGGAATGGTTACAGATTCACGAAAACTAATGTCATATGGTTCAAGGACAGAAATGTTCAGAAGGGTACTTTCTAATGTTATAGGAGAAATGGTAGAGAAAGGCCAAATACCGATGAAAGAAGCCCTTGATTTAGTGAGAAATATTTGTTATTATAGACCAAAAGAATTATTTTTTGATTAAGTAGTGGAAAAACTCGGATTTAGTCAATCTAACTGTGGGTATTTTAATATCTGATCATACGAATTAAAAGATAAAAAAGTTCTTCTATAAAAGAACAAAATAGCGATTTGGAGGTTACACAAAATGAAAAAAGCATCTTTATCTTCTTTAAAAGAAAACAATGCAGCATTAATTTTTGAGTGTTTAAGAAACAATGGTCCAATGACACGTGCCAATATAGCAAGGCAAACAAATCTAATGCCCTCTACAGTAAGTTATATTACCAATTTTTTAATTCAGAAAAAGGTTATAAAAGAAATTGGTAGTGAAGAGGTAGAAAGGGTTGGTAAAAAAGGTGTTTTGTTGGATGTGAATTACGATGATTTCCTTTTTATTGGCTACGATGTAGGGACAGCGTATTCAAGAGCGATAGTGTCTGATGGGAAAGGAGATCTTTATTATTCAAAGAAATTTCGAACAAAAACAGGTGATGAATTATTACAACAGATATTTGACAACATAAAAATAATAACAGATAAATACGATGTAATCGGAATGGGAATGGCTTTTCCAGGGTTTGTTGACTACGAAAGAGGTGTAGTAATAAGAGCTCACAACTTAGGGATAAAAAATTTAGAGATAAAAAAGATTCTAAAGAAAGAGTTCAATTTAACTGCCTATATTGATCATAATACGATAATGATGGCAAGGGATTTATTGATCAATAATTCTTCAAAGGAAAAAGATTTTGTTGTAGTGAACATTGGTCCAGGTATTGGTGTTGGGATAGTAAGTAATGAAAAGATTATACGTGGCTATAAGAATGCTGCGGGTGAATTAGGGCATGTTACAGTTAATCCCGAAGGAAGAATGTGCAACTGTGGGAAAAAAGGTTGTTTAGAAACAGAAAGTTCTAGTAAAGGAATTGTAAGAAACTATGCAGAATTGTCCGGTAAAAACTTTGAATGTGAAGAAGAGTGTGAATCATCAGTTATTTATCAGCTAGCTAAAAAAGGAGATCAAAATGCAATCAAGGCCTTTGAAAGAGCGGGTCACTATCTAGGTATTGGCATTTCAACCGTTGTAAATATATTAAACCCCGAAAAAGTTTACATAGCAGGAGGAGTTGCATACGGTTGGGAATTTTTGAAAGACGCTGCTGAGAAAAGTTACAACGAGAATATATTCTATGCAAATAATGAAACTAAAATCGAAGTTTCACCAATAGGAGACTATATAACAGCTTTAGGAGCTGCTACTTTTGCTTTTGAAAAATACATAAAAGAAGAGATTATTGCTTAAATTTCTAATTGAGAAGTTTAGAAATTATAATTTTCAAAAAAACATTTTTTTGAATTTAAAAGGGTAACAGGGCGTAGCCCTCTCCCCTTTCCTAGCTACAAGTACCAAAAAGTTTAAGTAGATAATTATTGTTTTTGAATTTAAAAGGGTAACAGGGCGTAGCCCTCTCCCCTTTCTTAGCTACAAGTACCAAAAAAAAGATTTTAGAATTTCTAAAGTAAGTAATGTGAATTTATAGGAGGTTATACGATGTTCTCAAAATTACCTAAACAAGGAATTTCATTAGGTCTTGGAGATAGAGTAGGTTTAGCAACGCCAGGTCATATAAAGGTGGCCAAACGACATGAGTTCTTTCCCGTTTTTGCACAACAAAGTATTAGAGAATTGAACTTTACTGGAAGGACTTTTCACGATGTTAAAAAAGATGTCGAAAATGCTGTAATTAAAGAAAATTATGAAGGTAAGAGTGGTTTTGATGGTGATCATCTAAAAACAGATGAAGAGATAAAAATGGCAATAGATTCTGGAATAACAATGTTAACCTTAGATTGTTCGGAATACATGGGTGTTGTTTCGAAGATTAAAGAAAAGATCTATAAGGGATTTTATGGAAAAACATTCAAGGTAAAAGATTTAGACTTAGAATATTCCCAAGAAGAACTTGAGAAGATTTTATCTATCTATTCAGGGGTAATTGAAAGAATAATTTATATATGGAATAACTTTCCAAAAGTAAAAAACAAAGATGTATCTTTTGAGGTTTCTATAGATGAAACAAATATTCCAACAGATGAAAAAACACATTTTTTGTTATCAAAGTATCTATATGATGAAGGAATTACAATTGATACACTAGCTCCAAGATTTCCAGGTGAATTTCAGAAGGGTATCGACTATATTGGAAATATAGAAGAATTTAAAAGTTCACTAATAAAACATTATAAGATAGCAAGTTACTTTGGATATAGGCTTTCGATACATTCTGGAAGTGATAAATTTGCTATATATCCTTACATAAACCAAGTTACTCAAGGAAACTATCATCTTAAAACTTCTGGAACTAGTTACTTACAAGCACTTAAGATAGTTGCTCAAAAAGCGCCAGATTTTTTCTTAGAAATATGGAAAACCTGCCTTGATAAAAGAAAAGAAATGGATAAATACTATCATCTTTCGTGTGATCCCTTTTCTGTTCCCAAAGATTTAAAACCCTTAGAATATTTAAAAAATCCTAATGCAAGGCAAACCTTACATGTTTCTTATATGTTTGTACTGAATCCAAACTACGATTTTAGAAACAGATTCTTTGAAATATTGACCAAATATGAAAGTGAGTACCATATGGAAGTTGCAGAACATATTGAAAGACATGTTAGGGAACTTGGAATTCCTGAGAGAGGTAGATAAAATGTATGAAAAACTTAAAGGCGAGATTTTAAAGAATATTCAAGTACCTAATTTTCAAAAACATCTTAAGATCTCGCTAATAGACTTTGGAGCTGTTGGTGACGGCAACTATGATAACACAGAAATTTTTAAAAAAGCTATAGATCATTGTTATAAAGTAGGAGGAGGTATTATAGAAGTACCTGAAGGCGTTTTTCTTACGGGCCCTATACATTTAAGAGATAATATAAATTTGTTTTTGAGGAAAAATGCAACTATAAGATTTATAGATGATCCTAAAAAATATTTACCGGTAGTTTTTACCCGATGGGAAGGAGTTGAATGTTACAACTATTCTCCATTTATTTATTCATATGGTGTAAATAATATTGCCATTAGTGGAGAAGGAACTTTAGATGGTAATTGTAATAACAAAAATTGGTGGTATTGGTGTGGAAAAGAGGAGTTTGGTTGGGATTCAGGTTTTCCTAATCAAAATGAAGATAGACAAAGACTTTTCAAAATGGCTGAAGAAGGGATTTCTGTTGAAGAAAGGGTGTTTGGACTCGGTTCTTATTTAAGGCCTAGCTTTATTCAATTTTATAACAGTGAAAATATTCTTGTTGAAGGAATTAAGATAATAAATTCACCTATGTGGTGCATTCATCCGGTCTTGTCAAAGAATATTGTTATAAAAGGAGTTACAATCGAAAGTTTGGGACCAAATAATGATGGTATAGACATTGAATCGTGTGAGAACGTTTTAATTGAAGATTCTTTTTTAAATAATGGAGATGATTGCATAGTTATCAAATCTGGTCGGAATGCTGATGGAAGGCGTATAGGTGTTCCAACGAAGAATGTTTTAGTTAGAAATTGTTCGATGAGAGATGGGCATGGAGGGTTAGTTATTGGTAGCGAAATTAGCGGAGGGGCAAAAGATATCATTATTGAAGATAGTTTAATGGATAGTCCGCACTTAGATGAAGCTATAAGATTTAAAACCAATAGTTTAAGAGGAGGAAATATAGAAAACATTTATGCAAAAAATATAATTATCAAACAAATAAAGAATTCAGTCCTAATAATAGACTACTACTATGAAGAAGGTGACGTTGGAAAATTTGTTCCTTCTATAAAAAATATACGTTTAGAAAATGTTGTTTCTATGAAAAGCAGTTATGGAATATGGATAAAGGCGTATGAAAGGTCTCCTGTTGAACAGCTTTATTTAAAGAACTGTGATTTTCTAAATATTAGTTTTGGAAATTACATGGAAAATGTTAAGGAAATTGATGTAGTTAATCTTTCAATTGAAAGCAAAAAATTGGATATGAGAGTAAAAAATATTGAAATATTCAACTTTTACTAATTAGATAAAATCATTATTTGACATTTATTTTCTAAAAAGATTAGAGTATTTATTTTTTATTTATTTATAAGATTTTTCATAAAATTTAAAGATATTTAGGCTTATTTTTTATTAACTTTCCCTAATCACCCATAATCAAACTTGAAAAAAATTTAAATGCTAGGTATAATTTTGGTGAATCGTTAAAAATGAGAAAGTTATTTTCATAAAATGAAATAATTTTTTTTATCTTTTAAAAATTCATACTTCGAATGAATTAATTATAGAGGTGGGACATTATGGACAAAAAAGTAAAATGGAGGTGTGGCATTTATGGGTAAAAAAGTAAAACTAGTAGCCTTTTTAGTGTGTTTGTTTTTAACCGTTGTAACAATTTTTGGGAGCAACCCCTGTCCACCCGATTATCTACGTGTGCCTGCGTTAGGGGTGGATGAAAGCAGTATTTTGTTGCTGTGGGAAAAGCCTGAAATTTATGACGATATTGTCGATTACAACGTGTATGTGAATGGTAAATTTGTAGGTAGTGCAAAAGAAAGCTTCAAGATGAATTCGTCGTATACTTATGCATTTATGAAAGCATTTTATGAAAAAAACGTTGATGGTTTTCATCCAGATATTGATATTCATCACATCAAGATAACAAATTTGCAACCAGATACAACATATAGGATTTTTGTGAGATCAGTATCTAGTGAAGGCAAAGAATCAGAAAACAGTCCTGAAATCGAAGTTAGAACATCTCCGTCTCCTGTTATATTGAATGTGATTGATTACGGTGCAGTTGATACAGGAAGAATTACCGATTATACTTTTGGAGATAACAATGAAAAAATTATAAAAAATACTAAAGCAATTCAGCAAGCCATAGACGATTGTCCAAAAGGAGGAAAAGTAGTCATTCCTACGGGCATATATACGACAGGAGCAATTTGGCTAAAAAGCGATATTACATTAGAAATTCAAGAAGGTGCAACATTAGTTGGTTCCCCAAATGCCGATCATTATCCTTTTAACCATCTTTTATATGATTATTCTACTGATACCAGAAGATGGGCGCTTATAAACGCGTATTCTAAAGATGGCAAAGAGCTTAAAAATGTAAGAATTGTTGGAAAAGGTACAATAGATGGCAATGGTTGGAAATATTGTACTGCTGATGGAAAATTAATATCAGAGGAAATGGTGCCTCAAAATAAAAACGAACTCGATCCGAAAGAGGATATCTATAATTTGCCAAGGTATATAGCTGGGAACAATGTTAAAGTTACTGATGGAGACTCAGCAAATAAAGAACCCTTTGGGATTTTAGCAGCTGACGCAGTAACTAAATCGAAAAACTTAGGCTACTCTGTTTCCGAAGCATATTCTACAAGACCTAGTTTGATGTTGTTTAAGGGAGTAGATGGTCTATACATAGAAGGTGTTACTTTACGGAATCCAGCTTATCATGGTGTTGTTTTTCTTGAAAGTGATAATATTACAGTTTATTCAACTATTCATCAAACTTACGATACTAACAATGGTGATGGAGTAGAATTTGGGAACTCTAAAAATGCTATTGTAGTGGCTAACTTTTTCGATACGGGCGATGATGCGGTTAATTTTGCCTCTGGAATGGGACAACCAGCTATAGATAACAATCAAAGGTCTTCCTCCAATGTATGGGTAGTGAATAATTTCATAAGAGAAGCACATGGGGGAGCAATTGCTGCAGGTAGTCACACAGGAGGATTTATAGAAAATATTTTAATAGAAGATAATGTTTTAAACTTGACCGATATGCCTTTTAGATTTAAAAGTAATTTGAGTAATGGTGGAGGAGTTAGAAATATCTATATAAGAGACAACGTTGTTGCAAACCCTGGTACAGGTTCAGGAGGTCAAGTTATAACCTTATCCACCGCATATAGTGATCCTAACCAAGTCATTAATTTTGAACCGGCTAAAAGTCCTGCAGAATTTTCAAACATCGTTATTGAAAATTTAACAGTTTCAAATACAGGCAACGCTGTTCCTTTAGAAGTTATAGCAGATTTAGACAAGGCATGGCATACACATAATAATATACACTTAAAAAACGTGGTATTTAAAGATGCAAACAAACCTATCAGTTTAAAAGGCTTAGAAGACAGTTCTTTTATAAATGTAGTTATTACGGGCATAGATGCTGAGAAAGCATGGTCTATTTCCGATTGTGACGGATTAGTTTTTCTCGGTAAAACTATTCAATCAAGTACCACAAAAAATGCCCAAAATCCTCCCACATGGGACAATCCTTCTCTAAAAGGTCATTCGAATTTAAAAGGTACAGAAATAGAGTTATTGTGGAATCCCGCTAATGATGATGTGGGTATTGAAAAATACAAGGTAATAGGATATCTTAATAGCGAAAAAATAATTGAATCTTCAACTAAAGATACGAAAATAACTATTTTTAATGTAATGCCAGGATTGGTGTATGAATTTCAAGTGATAGCGGAAGATGCAGTTGGTAATAAGGTTTATTCAAACAAAATTAAAGTTCCAACAAACAGTAAAAGGGATTTTTCACCTATACTTCCACCAAAAGAAGGGTTAGAAGTTGTTCTTGTTGAAAATAGTGTAGGATACACATGGGCTACGGTAGAATTTAATGCATCACCTGATGTCAATGTTCGCAAATATGAATGTTTAGTTGATGGGGTAAAGAAAGTGGAAATTCTTAATCCTGCCAAAGAAGGAAAAATACGGATAACAGCAACTGGTTTGAAAGCAGGGAAAGATAACAAAGTAGAAATACTGGCTTTAAACGACAATGGAACAAGACTGGCTTATGAACCAATTATTATACGTACTTGGGATGACTATGATAGAGACGCTCCTTCGTGGACAAGTAAAGAATTAACATTAGAAAAAATTGATGATAAAACATTAAAAGTGAGTTGGCCTGCTGCTATAGATAGTAACGAAATATTAGGTTATAGGGTTTATGTAAATGGCAAACCAATAAAGCAAAGTATAGACGAATTTTTGCCCACAAATGACAAGTACACAACAAGCAACACTTTTCTGATTATAACTGATTTAGACTTACTAAATGAACGTTATGAAATAAAAGTTGAAGCTGGAGATGTATGGTGGAAATCGAAGGTTGGTAAAGCTCCACACAATTGGACACTCAGTGGCCCTATAGGAATTTGGAATGAATAATTTTAAGTAGAACTTTTTGGTTCGGGGGTGAAACACCCCGAACCTCTATGAAAATGTTTTTTAGAGTTGGACATGCATCAACTAGGTTCACGAAGAATAGATCCAATTTTAATTCCTGCAATTGACGCCAGATACAGTGGAGTTAGAAGACTTTAATACAAAAGGTTATGGGAGGAAAAAGAATGAAAAGAGCATTTTTTGCAGTTGTGGGAGCCAGGAACTTTGCAGCTGATCATATAAAATTTATCAAACAATTGGAGATAGAAAATGAGGTAAGACTTGCGGGAGTAGTAATAGAAGATAAAAGAAGAAATTTTGATATTGCAAAAGAATTAAAATGTGAAGGAATAGAAGTATTTGAGTCTTTCGCTGAACTATTAGAAGAAGGACAAAAGTTTATAGATATAATAACTTTGCCAACAGCCATACATACGCACTCTGAAATGGCTATAAAAGCTATGGAAAGTGGATACAATGTTTTGCTGGAAAAACCACCTGCTCCCACTATTCAAGAATTAGACAATATCATACAAGTTGAGAAAAGAACGAAAAAATTCTGTTCTATAGGGTTTCATATGATTCATGCAAGAAGTATTAGAAAGTTAAAAGAAATAATCTTAGAAGGGAAATTGGGAGAAATAAAACAAATAAGCTGTAAAGCTTTATGGCCTAGGTATAAATCTTACTATCTTAGAAATGATTGGGCAGGGAAGACCATTTACAATGGCCATATAGTTTTAGATGGTCCAATGCATAATGCTCTAGCTCATTACTTAAATAACATGCTTTATTTACTAGGACCTTCCATGAACGAATCAATAGATTTAGAAAGTGTGAGGGCGGAGTTTTATAGA
This sequence comes from Defluviitoga sp., assembly GCF_035349255.1. NCBI lineage: Bacteria > Thermotogati > Thermotogota > Thermotogae > Petrotogales > Petrotogaceae > Defluviitoga > Defluviitoga sp. Next base: position 12,085 of record NZ_DAOPSE010000024.1, read on the forward strand.
GCTCATACTTACATAGAAGCAGAGGATACATCATGTTTAGAAGCAAGAACTGTTAATGGGACAAAAGTATATTTTTATGTGACACATGCTAGCGAAGGCAAGTTGGATCCCTATATGGAAATAGAAGGTACGAAGGGAAAAGCAATTTGGGACTTTTCCGAAAATACAAGGATATTGCTGGCAAATGATGAAACTATAGAATTTGGAAAAGATGGAGTAGATCCTCATTTGGAAGTATTTCGAGTGACTGCGAGAAAGCATTTAGGTATTATAGACCAGCTATATTCTACGCCAACAAATTCTAGGCCTTTTGTGGTAGCAATAAACGGGGCGTATGATTCAGCGGAGAAGATAATACCAATTCCTGAAAAATATGTGAAGGAATTTGAAACAGAAGAAAAAGAATATAAGACTGTATTAAAAGGAATAGATGAAATAATTGAAGAAGCTTTTGAGAAGAAAGTGCTTTTTTCTGACCTGGGAGTAGAATGGTCTGTGCCTACCAAAGAAGTTAATGTAAAAAATTACATATTTTTTAATCCTTTTCTCAAAAAATAACTTCTATACAAGGAGATATTAACGTCATGAAATTATGTATTGTAGGCTCTAGTGGTCATTATCATTATGTATTGAATCCTTTAAGGGTTAACCGTTATTTAAATGTTGATATTGTTGGAATATCAGCTGGATCAAAAGGTGAACGTATTGACAAAGTATATAAAGAGGTTGTTGATTTAGGTTACAAACCAGAAATTTATGAAGATTATAGAGAAATGTTTGATAAACTAAAGCCTGATATTGCTGTTGTCAACTGTTTTTTTGGAGATTTAGCAAGTGTTTCCATAGAAGCTTTAAAAAGAGGAATAAATGTCTTTACTGAAAAGCCTGTAGCAACAACATTTGAGGATCTGGAAAAACTCAAGCAAACTTATTTTAGTAGCAAATCCGTCTTTGTGGCTATGTTTGGCATAAGGTATAAACCATGGTTTTTAACTGCTTATAACTATGTAAAAAATGGTTCTATAGGTGAAATAAGACTTTTAAATGCTCAAAAATCGTATAAACTAGGAGAAAGAGACGAGTTTTATAAGTCAAGAAAAACTTACGGAGGTACCATTCCATGGGTAGGAAGTCACGGAATTGATTGGATAAGATGGTTCAGTAATCAAGAATTTTTATCAGTATATGCTTCTCATTCAAAAAAACATAATAAAGGCCACGGCGATTTAGAAGTAAGTGCACTATGCCATTTTAATCTTACAAATGAAGTTTTAGCTTCTTTGACTATAGATTATTTTAGGCCTAATAACGCACCAACACACGATGACGATAGATTAAGGGTAGTGGGAACAAAAGGAATAATAGAGGTTATTAACAGTAAGGTGCTTTTAATCGATGATCAAATTCCTGGAGTTAGAGAAGTACCATTAGAGCAAGGAGGAAGCATATTTTTAGACTTTTTAAAAGAAATTGAGGGTAAGGGCAAATGCATGATAAGTGCAGAAGATTCGTTTGAAGTTACAAAAATTTGCTTAAAGGCACTTCAATCTGCTGATGAACAAAAAGTTGTGTACCTTTAATTAATGTCTGTAAATTGCAAATAGTTTAGCTAAATAGATTCTTAGAAATGAGATTTTGAATTTACAAAAGTAATGGGACAAAGTCCTCCTTTCTTTGCCAAATTATTGAATATGTAAAAGAAATTAGCAATAAACGAGAGAATTAGAGCAAAAGAGGCATTTTTTCAAAAATCTAAATTTAGAACATTTATAAAAAGTACGCTTTATAATTTCCAAAGTTTCTATTATATAATCTAAGGAGGTGAAAAAGAAGGTTTATTAGCGTTAAAGCAGTTATCTAATTAGGTTATCTGATTTTTTCAAATATTTGGAAGGAGGTAAGAAGTATGAAAAGGTTACTAACTTTTACATTAGTTTTTTTGATGATAGCAGGATCGATTTTCTCGGTAAAGTTAACGATGTATTCCAGTGACGAAAGTAAAGCTAGAGTATTAAGGCAGGTTGTTGAATTATATGAAAAAGATCATCCAGATGTATCGATAGAGGTTGTAGCATTTCCATATGCCAACTATATGCAAAAGATGTCTTTAGTTTTTTTAGGTGGTAATCCACCTGACTTACTCGAAACAACCGCAACTTATCTGCCTCAAATGACCCAGTTTATGAAGAATTTAGGACCAGATATTCAAAAATCTTTAGGTTTAACCCCTCAACAGTATAAAGATTCAACTTATGATGTTGTAAAAGTCTATTTAGGTGAAGGTGATGTTGTACACGCTATACCATTACACTTTACTACATATTCAGTTTGGATTAATAAAGCAATGTTTGATAAAGCAGGAATAAAATATCCTCCACTCGGTGGAAGAGAGGAGCCTTGGACTTGGGAAGAATTTAAGGATATTTTAAGAAAGGTAAAAGAAGTTAATAAGATACCTTACGCCATGTCTATTGAATATTCGGCAGATAAATTCTTTAGTTACTTGGCATTATGGAACATCACTGTATTAGATGAGGAAGGAAACTTCGTAATGGATCAATATGAAAATGCAGAAAAGGCTATAGAAGAATTTGTTAACTTGTTTAAAGAAGGTTTAGTACCACTTGCTGAATGGCTCTCTGGAGAATCACATACCAATAACTTCTTTGGTGGTATAACAGCGGTTGACTGGGCAGGAAGTTGGATGTCAAGAGAATCTTTCAATGCAGGTAAACAAAACGAAGTATCTCCGGCGTATGTTCCTGTTATAGAAGATTGGTTTGGAATATCTGGAGGAGGATTTTTGGCTGTACCCAAAACAGGAAATGCAGAAAAAGAAAAAGCCGCAACCGAATTTGCAATGTGGCTAGCTAACAAGGATACTGGATATACAGAATATATAAAAAGAAGCAGAGATTTGAGTGCTTACAAAGACCATACAATTGATTATGGAGAACCACTCTTAGAAACGTGGGCAGAAGTACACCAAGTGTTAGCTGAAAGAGCGCCTGCATGGAGTACAACAGTAAGGGCAACAGCGGTATGGAGCAGAATAACAGATACTATTAGAAAAGATATAGCCCTTGGAATAACTGGTCAAATGACTCCAAAACAAATGATTCAACACTGGAAATCTGAAGCGGAAAGAGTTAAGGAAGAGTTGTAGACATTTGGTTTTTATCGTGAATCCTTTATACTAGTCTTTAGTATGGGTGAGCCTATTAGTTTTTTGACTGTAGGCTCCCCCTTTTCTAATAAAGGGATAAACTTAGATCTAGAAGGTTTTAGATAAAAAACAAGAAGGGGTGATTGTATTTGAAAGAGCTTAAGATAGTAAAAAATAGGTTTATTTTTACGATACCAGCATTCGTTTTTCACTTTCTTTTTTATATATTACCTATAATTTTAATGATAGTACTTAGTTTTTTTTCATGGGATCTTTTAAGTCCAATGAAATATGTCGGACTTAGAAATTTTTCTCAATTGATGAAAGATAAGTGGTTTTGGAATTCGATAATAGTATCTTTTAAGTATACTTTTTTAGCTGTTCCCATAATTTTTGTAGTTTCTTTAATTTTGGGAGTTCTTCTTCAAGAGGAAGACAGATTTTCGAAGATTATGAGAGTTTTCTTTTATTGGCCATACATGATACCTATGGTTGCTGCAGGAACTATGTGGAAATGGTTATTTAGTAGAAATTTTGGTTTGGTTAATTATATAATAACAAGTATGGGATTTAAACCGGTGGATTGGCTTGATAATCCTACGTTAGCCCTATTTACAATAGTTCTCGTACAAGTTTGGGTTTTGGCAGGTTTTATGATGATGCTGTTTATAGTTGGACTGCAAGCTATACCAGAAGAATTTTATGAAGCTGCTTCAATAGACGGAGCGACAAAATTTCAAAAGTTCTGGTATATTACACTACCCTTATTAAAGAATACTAATATCTCTGTTATCACACTTTCAATAGCAAATTGTTTCAGGAATTTTACAATTGCTTATATCATGACAACTGGTGGGCCTGGATACGCAACGACGGTAGCACCTTTGTACGTTTATCAAAAAGCTTTCACCGATTTTAGACTTGGCTATGCTTCCGCTGGTTCTTTAATTGTTTTATTAATAAGCTTTGTTATAGCCTATACTGTTAGAAAAGTGCAAGAGAGAGAGATAGAAGGTGGAAAAATATGAGAAAAACAATAGTTATTATATTAGCAGTTTTGTTTATGATACCTGTTTTTTGGACGGTTACCTCTTCCTTTAAAAGTATGAGTGAGATATATAAGTACCCTCCTACCATATTTCCAAAAAAAATATCTTTTGAAGGGTATATAAATATTTTTAAACAATCTAATTTTATGAGATATTTATATAACACTTTGTTTGTTGCTATAATTTCAACAATCATAACTGTTTTTCTCTGTGTTTCTTTGGGCTATGGATTAGCGAAAGGAACGTTTAGACACAAAGATTTCTTTACAGAAATAGTCGTTATTACGCTCTTTGTTACCGCTCAAATAATAATGGTTCCCTTGTTTGTAATCATAAAACAATTGGGACTGATGGACAGTTTGTGGGGTCTTATTATACCTGCTGTTTTTACTCCAACAGGGGCATTTACAGCGATTCAATATATGAAAGACCTTCCAGATGAATTTTTAGAAAGCGCTAAAGTTGATGGAGCTAATGAATGGCAAATATTCGTTAAGATAGTAATTCCTCTTTCTAAACCGTTAATTGCTTCTCTTGCAATATTTTCTTTTACATGGAGATGGAATGATTTTGTACTCCCATTAATAGTTATAAATAGTGGGAAAAATTTCACAATTCAATTGGCACTAGCAACATTGCAAGGTCAATACGGTATTCCCTTGAATGAAATCTTGGCTTTTTCCGTAATGTCAATAATACCAACTTTAATAATATTTCTTTTGTTCCAAAACTTATTTATGAAGGGACTTTCAGCTGGAGGATTAAAGTACTAATATAAGAGGTGGTTTTTTTGAGCAACAAGGATATTTTTAATTTTTCTTCTTTGGAAGATTTAGAAAATAAAGTAAAAAAATTAAATTTGGATATTCCTTTTTCAACAAATATTGATTTATTAAAAGAAAAAATAGAAATTAATGGCAGAACAATAAATAACAGACTTGCAATTCATCCCATGGAGGGATGTGATGCAACTTCAAAGGGATCACCTAGCGAACTAACCGAAAGAAGATACATGAGATACACCAAAGGATTAGCGGGTTTAATTTGGTTTGAAGCTACAGCCGTGAGTGAATCAGCCAGAGCAAATAACCAGCAATTGTTCTTAAATAAATATACTTTTGATGATTTTGCAAACTTGGTAAATATGATGAAAGAAACATCTCTAAAGGATAATAAACAATATCCATATTTAGTACTACAATTGACTCACTCGGGACGTTTTGGAGAAAATAAAGTTATTGCGGTACATGATGAGGAACTTGACAAAATATCAAAGATAGACTTTTCACATCCTATCATTACTGATAAAGAACTGGAAGAACTTAAAGAATCATATATTATAACGGCAAAATTAGCAAAAAAAGCAGGTTTTGATGCGGTAGATGTGAAAAGTTGTCATCGTTATTTATTATCAGAATTACTCGGAGCTAGAACGAGAGAAGGTAAGTATGGAGGAGATTATGAAAACAGAACAAGTTTTTTAAAAGATGTTGTAGAAAGGATTGAAGATGAAGTTGGAATCGAAGTTGCTGTAAGATTAAATATCTCTGATTTTCTACATTATTCTGTTGGTTGGGGTGTGAATGAGCAAGGAGAACTTGATCTAGCTGAACCTTTAAAATTAATCAGAGAGCTAAAAGATAGAAAAGTTAAAATAATAAATGTAACTGCAGGAAGTCCATACATTAATCCGCATATAAATAGACCTGCCGATGGTGAACCAAAAAAATATGCTCCACCTGAACCTCCCCTACTTGGAGTTGAAAGACTAATAAAACTGACTAAAGAGGTGCAAAGCAATTTTGAAGATCTCGTGGTTGTTGGAACTGGGTTAAGCTGGTTTAGAGAATATGTCCCATATGTAGCTAGTGGAATGGTAGAAAAAGGATATGCAAAGATTATAGGACTAGGAAGAATGGCTTTTGCCTATCCGAATTTTGCAAAAGATATTATTGAGAGCGGAATTTTAGATAGGAGTAAAGTATGTATTACTTGTATCAGATGTGCAGAATTAAAGGCTCATAAGAAAATTACGGGTTGTGCTATAAGAGATAGAGAGATCTATCTAAAGCCATATATGGAAATATTGAGGGAAAATAGGTGATGAGGTGAAAAACATGATAAAAGTAAAAGCAGATATCGTTATTGTTGGAGCTGGAGGAGCAGGCTTAAGAGCAGCTTTAAGCTTAAAAGAAATAGATAAAAATTTAGACGTTAAAATAATCTCCAAAGGAAAAATGTTAAATGATAGTGTAACGGCAACTTCTTATTCAGATAGAATGGCTTTTCATGCAACATTAGATACCACAGAGCCTTATACGCAAGATTCTTGGAAATATCATGCTGAGGATATTTTCGTAATAGGTGGAATGGTTTCTGATAAAAATTTAGCAGAAGTATTAGCTAAAAACTCTAAAGATGCCTTTGAATACCTTGAAAAATTGGGGGTTCCTTTTTCAAAAGAAGATGGAAAAGTAAAACAATTTAGAACAGATGGTTCAAAGTATGCTAGGGCTTGTTATACTGGACCAGATACAGCGGTGCAAATAGCAAAGGCGCTAGCAAAAGAAGTTATGAATCAAAAAATTGAAGTTATTGAGAATACAATGATACAAGATATTTTATTAGATGACGAAAATAAAGTCAAAGGAGCATATGGAATTAACGTTATAACAAACGAATTATTTGTAGTAGAAGCTCCTGCTGTAATTTTAGCAACGGGCGGAGCTGGTCAGGTTTATGCTGAAAATCTTTTTCCAACAATGTGTACAGGTGATGGACATGCTGCCGCACTAAGAGCAGGCGCGGAGCTTGTTAATATGGAGTTTATACAAATAGGAATAGCTTCTAAGAAAACCAAGATAGCTTGCTCGGGTAGCTTTATGAGGGCTTTGCCAAGAATCATTAATGATCTCGGAGAAGATATTATTTGCAAACATTATAAGAAAAATTATGACAGTAAAGATTTGGTTCGTATCCTTTTTTCAAAAGGGTGGAGTTGGCCGCTTTCCTATGAAGAAGAGTCTCATATAATTGATATCGCAGTGCAAAAAGAAATTATGGAAGGTAGAAAAATTTTCTTAGATTATAGTGCCAACCCCGAGTTTTTGAGCAAATCCACTGTTCCTCAAGATATTATTGATTGGTATAAAACCTCATTAGGAATAGATTTATTGGGAGATGATGTATTTTCCAGACCATTATTACGGTTAAAAAAAATGAACAAAGAGATATATGAATTGCTTGTAAATAAGGGCATTGATCTTGATATAGAGGGGAAAATAGAAGTAGTTCCTGCAATACAACATTTTCAAGGAGGAATAAAAATAAATGAAAGAGCAGAAACTTCTATAAAAGGCTTGTATTCATGTGGCGAAGCAGCTGGAGGTCAACATGGAGCAAATAGACCAGGAGGTAATTCACTGCTTGACACTCAAGTATTTGGGAAAATTGCAGGGAATAACGCAGCTATTTATGCTTTGAAAGCAAAGTCCTCCGAAATAACCGAAAGTGAAATAGAAAAAATAAAAAAAGAACACCTACAATTTTCGTTTAATAGTAGCAAAAACATTATAAAGCAAAACATTAAAGAACAAATGACGAAACATGCTGGAGTTATTAGAGTTCCTGAAAACTTAAAAAATACTTATAAAATAATTTCAAACATCTCAATAAATGAAATTTTAGAATCCAGTATCACGTTAAAAGATTATTTTGAAACTCTAAATATCAGATTGTTGGCTCAAGTTTTGCTAAGATGTATGAATGAAAGGAAAGAGAGTAGAGGGCCTCATTTGCTTTTTAAAGATGCTAGAACCTTGGAATTATATCCAAGGGATGATGAAAATTGGGCTTATCATTATATCGTTGTGAAATTGAGAGATGAGGAAATAGTTTTGGAGAAAAGACGGGTGAATATGTGAAAAAATAAAATTTTTGTTTGGTCACTTTAGAAATGAAGATTTTTTCCAAAAATGAGCAATTGGATTTAGAAGGTTTAAAGGCGTTTGACCTTCTATTATCTCTTTGCACAAGTACCTAATCTATTAGAGAATTTATTTATTAGAAAACAAAATTGAAATATTTTGGATTATTAATCAAAAACACAAATTAAGGTCATAGGGTTACATCAAAGTTGGCGCTTATGTAAAAAAAGATATTAAAAAATTTATAATTGAAAAAAATTAAAAATAGAAAAATAAGAAAATTAAAGATAAAGTTAAATAATTCCAAATAATCGCAAATAAATCTTCGTAATTATTTTAAATCGAATTTGACAAACAGCTACCAAAGTGCGTATAATTTTTTTGGTTTTAGTATAAGAAAATAGTTTTCATATCAAGAAAATTAGATATCAATATAAGTGAAAAAATATTTATAGCAGGCTTTCAAACTGAGGAAAATCAAATTGTAGATTTTAGTAATTAGATTTTTCTCGATTTTGATTCCATTTTCAGGCTAAAGTAACGAGCGCGAGCCAATAATTTTTCTATGGTTATTTAAATATTCACTATTTGTTATATCCTTTTAATTCTATAAGATGCTTTTCTTATGAAAAAATTAAAAGAACTTTTTCAATAATTTGTTAAAAAATTGAAGAAACTAAAATACAAGGAAGTGTAGTCTATTTTTATCTATCAAAATAAAAAAGACGAAACAAAATGTAACAAATTAAGATCGATTTTCTTAATTTAAAATATAAATATTTAAAAAATATTTATATTTTGAATTAATAAATATTAAATATTAGAGGTATTTGTTGAGCTTACAGAGATCCATTATATAATGAGTTATGATTTATAGATATTTTCATAAACCCTTTATAGAAATCTTTAAAAGTATAAAGAAGCTCCATTTAGATGTGTGTTGAATGTTCAGGAGGTGGTATTATGAAAAGTAAGAAAGTATTAATCTGTTTATTGATGGTTTTTCTAGCTTTAGGAACACTGTTTGGATGGGATGCATATGCAACGCCAGAAGAATATTACAAAGACACAGGCA
>NZ_DAOPSE010000025.1:0-20120 GCF_035349255.1 Defluviitoga sp.
CATTTGATTTCCTATACTTATAGATATTTGATTGTTGGCTAAAGAATTTACTTTAATGTTTGATAACTTAGACAACTCATCTAAAAGTACATCTCTCTCATCTAACAGATCATTTGGAGAAGTGCCTAAAGCACCGGCAGTTAATAATTTTCTATTTAAATCAGAAATTCGAACTAGATAACTATTTATCTGGGTGGTTTTGAGTTTAATATCGGAATTTATATCACTTTGTAACTCTTTTAAGCGATAATCAAAATCTTTCATTGTGTTAATTAGTTCTTCTGCCCTTGATACAATTTGTGCTTTTGCAGCTTCGTTTGAGGGATCTGTTTTTAATTCTTCAATAGCAGCCCAAAAAGAGTCGTACATATTTCTAATTCCTGTTTCTCCCGGTTCACCCAGAAGTTGCTCAACATAATGTATGTTTGAATAGATATTATCCCAATAATTGAGTCTGGACGTAGTTTCTCTGTATTGAAGATCTAAAAATTCGTCCCTTATTCTTCTAATATCAGAGACTGTTGAACCTGTTCCAAATGCGATAGATCTACCGGAGCTTCCCAAACCCGTCATATATATAGGAGGGTTGGTAACAATTATAGGCGTTTGTCTAGAATATCCAGGGGTATTGGCATTAGAAAGGTTATGAGCAACAACGCTCATAGCAGTTTTGTTTGTGTATAATCCTAATAAACCGGTATTCAACATTCCATTTAAAGTCATCGCACACATTCTAGCCTCTCCACTCTTTTGAAGGAAGGTTAAGATCTAAATCTTTTCCAGTTTTATCGTAAGTTTTTTGCTGTGTGACTGAGTTACCACTTAAAATTTTATATATAAAGTCATTCAATGTGGATTGAAATGAAATTAATTCACTTAAAAGGTTAACCTCATAAACAAGATCTTTTAAATTTCTTACCATTTGAGACAACAAAAGAGCTATATTCTCTTGATCCTTCGCAAAAAAATTTATAACCGATTCTAAATTATTTTCTATTCGGTTCTTTATACATATCTCTCTGGTTAAATTATCCCTAAGATTTTCTACTTGTTGAAATTCATTAGCCTTTTTTTCTATCTTCAACAAAATTGGATTTATAGATTCAATAGACCCCTTATTTACTATAATTTCTTTTAAATCTTGAAAATATGATTCCAAAGAAACTATACATTGATTTTCCTTTTCTAAAGTCTGTTCTAATACAGAAATATCGGAAATAGTGATCACCTTCCTACTCAAGCATTTTGTTCACGATTCTATCCACGTTGATCTGGTAGGTACCATTTTTTATTTCCTCTTTTAATTTTTCTACAAGATCATAACGAATTTCTGGTATCTTATTTGATAATTCTATATACTTCCTTGATTCTCCTGTTATCCCATAAACACTTTCTTTATTTTGAACTTGCAAGTCTTTGTTTTCAGTAGTTTTTTTGGCATTCGCTTCTTTTATGCTTTTTAATAAATTTTGATTTATAGGATTGATGTTATTTATATCCATTTCTAATTCCTCCTTTCGATTTTTGACTAATATACATTATTAATTTTAAAAATATATTTAATAAATATTCTAGATTTAGTTTTTCAAGAAAATTAGATACTCCCTATAATTTACAATAATAGGGACTCGTTTGACTGAAATTGGTGTTTGAATGACCTCAACATAATAAATACAAAATTCTTTTTACTAATAATCACTGTTTCTAGTTTCTTAGATACTAACTTTTATGTTTTTCCATGTTATTTATCGTCTCATTTTATTATAACATTAGCAGAACTAAAAAAATAAATGCTAAAAACTTAATGCTCAAAATTATTGTAATAATCTATTAAAAAAGTAAGATAAAAATTTACTTGACAACCTTTGAATTTTTTCTTATAATTTTTTTAGATCAGCCTAAAATTATAAGGAGGTGGCTTCAGTGGAAGGAAGAATACCCTTAATTGGTGAGAAGTTCCCAGAAATGACAGTTGTTACTACAGATGGGAAGAAGGAACTTCCAAAAGATTACAGAGGAAAGTGGTTGGTGTTATTTAGTCATCCGGGAGATTTTACTCCAGTATGTACTTCAGAATTCGTAGAATTCGCAAAGAAATATGACGAATTTAAGAAAATAAATACAGAGTTACTAGGACTTTCTATTGACCAAGTTCACGCTCATATTAAATGGTTGGAATGGATCGAAGAAAATATCGGAGTTGAAATTAAATTTCCTGTAATTGCAGATTCAATGGGAAGGGTAGCTTCAAGATTAGGTATGGTAGATCCTGAAAAAGGTTCTAATACCGTGAGGGCCATTTTTGTAGTAGATCCCGAAGGAATAATTAGGTTAATTTTATATTATCCATCGGAGGTAGGAAGAAATATCAATGAAATTCTAAGAGCAGTAAAGGCACTTCAAGTTGCAGACAAATACCATGTAGCCGTTCCAGGAAACTGGCCAGAAAACTCTATATTAGGTGATAAGGTAATAATTCCTCCCGCTTCAACATATAAAGAAGCTATGGAACGCAAAGCCTCTGATCAAGAAGGTTTTGATTGGTGGTTTAAAGTTAAAGAAGTAAAAATCAAAGAATAAATTATAGAACTATAATAATATACAACATAGAGGCCGTGTATTTTACATGCGGCCTCTATGTTTAAACTAGTTCATTGTTAACTACGTTGGAATGTGCAATAAATGGGTGGCTAAAGCGAAATATATTGTTAATGAAACTGCATCAGCAATGGTTGTAATTAATGGACCAGCCATTACTGTTGGGTCAATATGAAGAAGTTGGGCTATAATAGGCAAAGCGCCACCTATAACATTTGCAACACAAACTGCAGTCATCAAAGCTACAGAAACAGTAAAAGCTATTTCTGCTGAATAACCTTCTAAAAAATATATTTTTAAAAAGTTGACTGTTGCTAATCCTGCAACAATAATTGCACTTATCTGAATTTCTTTCCATATTACCTTAAATATATCTTTATATTTAATCTCACCTAAAGTTAGACTTCTAATTATCATCGTAGAGGATTGAGAGCCTGCATTTCCAGCAGTATCCATTATAATTGGAATAAAAGCAACCAGCCCTACAACTTGTTGGAGAATTTCCTCATATGTACTTATTATATATGCACTTATGGTTCCAGAGATCATTAATATTAAAAGCCACCAAAATCTTTTTTTTGCTAATGTAAAGGCACTAGTGACCATATATGGTTTATCACTTGGTGACATTCCTCCAATGTGATGGAAGTCTTCTGTAGTTTCTTCTTCGATGGCATCCAAAATATCATCAACAGTTATTATTCCAACCAATCGTTTTTCACTATCAACTACGGGGACAGCTATCAAGTCATATTTTTTAAATATTTGAGCGACAGTTTCTTGATCGTCATGTGTGTAAACATAAATTATATCTTTACGCATGATATCTTCTACTTTTGCTTCAGGGGGAGCCAAAACTAATTCTTTTAATGAAACAATCCCTTCTAATTTCCTTTTTGCATCTGTAACATAACAATTATAGACCATTTCAACATCTTGACCTTCTCTTCTTATTTTGTCCAAAGCTTCCTGAACTGTCCTTTCTTTTTTGAGATCAATAAATTCTATAGTCATTAGGCTTCCGGCAGAGTTAGGAGGATACTTAAGAAATTGATTAATTAATTTGCGTTCTGACTCGGTTGAATTCTTTAAAATTCTGCTCACCACATTAGCGGGCATCTCTTCCAAAAAGTCAATTTTGTCATCAAAGAATAAATTATTTATAATCTCCATAAGCTTTTTATCATCAATTGCTAGTGATATTTTAGCTTGTAAATCAGAAGAGAGATAAGAAAAAACATCTGCTGCTTTTTCTTTAGGAAGAAGTCTAAAGGCAATGATGGCCTGAGTGGAATCAAGTTCCCCTAATATTTCAGCAATGTCTTGAGGTGGCAAATCTTGTATTTTTCGCCTAAATTCTAAGTATTTTTTGTCTTCCAGGAGTTTTTCAAATTCTTCAACGACCATTTTTATTACCCCCAATACAAGTTTTATCAAATAAGAGTTCAACTAAAAACTTCATAAATCTCACTACAATGAATATAGTCATATCAACTACTTATTAAAATTCTAACAAAACGAAAAAAATTAATATTTTTTCTTTGATTAACTTTAAACTAACTTAAAAATTTATAAATCTTAATAAACCAAATGCTTTTCTGCTTTTCTAAGGGAGAAGTTAATAAATAAATAAAAAATATGAGCAAAAAACTAAGAAGCCTAAAAAAACAGAAGAAAGATACTTTAAAAATGATGTGGTTATAACTGCGAAAGTTGGAAAGCAAAAATTTATGTAATGAATCTCAGCTCTATTAGCCACATAAAAACCATCTGGATTATACTATAAAATTTAAAGATTTTCAACTAAAAAAGTAATTTTACAAAAAAAGTTACTTTGAAAGTGTAAAAGTAAATATCATTTAACTTTTTTCTAATAACGAGTACCATAATTTTATATTTCATATAAATCCTAAATATTAGATAGATGTATTTGATATAATATTCTATCTAATGATATTGTAAATATAAAAAGTAATCAACACCAAAATTTCAGTCGTAGAGATTTGCAACTTGCGTGTCTGGCGGTTTTGAACAGGAACTTCATTCAAGATATTACAACAAACCTTTAAAAATAAGGAGGACAACATGAAAAAAGAGCGCTTAAACAACTTCATTAATTTAATGGAAGAAAATAATATTTACCAATCAATAATAACTTCGACTCCCTCCGTCTTTTATTTTTTGAATGAGTGGATCGAACCTGGAGAAAGGCTTTTAGCCTTATACATTAATCTTTCTGGAGAAATTAAATTAATAATAAATGAGATGTTCAAAGTAACAAGTGTAGATAAAAACTTAATGTTAACTTACTCTGATTCTGACAATCCAATAAATATTTTGGCAAATGTATTAATTGATGGAAAAACCATAGGAATTGATGAAAAAATGCAAGCAGGATTTTTGCTAGAGCTTCTGAACTTGCGTCACTCATTTTCATTCAAAAATATTTCCCCACTTATTGCTAAATTAAGAATGATAAAAGATGATGAAGAAATAAATTATATGAAATTTTCATCCGAAATTAATGATAAGACAATGGGAAAAGTTATAAACGTGATTCCTGAGATGCTTTCAGAACGATTATTAGCCAAAGCTATTAAAAATATCTTCGAAAGAGAAGGTGCTGATAACGTATCTTTTGAACCAATTGTAGCTTATGGTGCTAATTCATCAAATCCTCATCATGTACCGGATTCTACTAACATTAAAGACGGAGATGCAGTAGTGCTAGATATTGGATGTATAAAAAATCATTATTGTTCTGATATGACAAGAACTGTATTCTTTGGAAATCCCATCAATACATTCAAAAAAATTTACGAGATTGTTTTAGAAGCTAATTTAAAAGCTATAGATAGCGTTAAACCGGGTGTAAAAGCTTGTGAGGTAGATAAAGTTGCTCGTGAAGTTATTACTAAACACGGATATGGAGATTATTTTATCCATCGAACAGGTCATGGTGTAGGAATTGAAATTCATGAAATGCCTTATATATCTTCCAACAGTGATGTTGTTTTGGAACCGGGAATGATCTTTTCTGTAGAACCGGGAATTTATCTTCCTAACATAGGGGGCGTACGTATAGAAGATTTAGTTTTAGTAACAAAAAAGGGTTGTAAAATTTTGAATCATTATCCAAAGGATTTCACAATAGTTTAATATATTATACGATAGTATTAAATATTGAAATACAGCCTATTTTCTAAACTAGATTACAATTATGGTATGTTATAATAATAGTGAAACTACCAAAAAAATAAAGGAGGAAGCAGCATGTACAGAGAAATGGTTTTTGAAGATATTCTAAAAGAAATTTCCTCTTCAAATATGTCTGTAGACGGAGGGACGGTTGCTGCTTTAGTTGGAGCGTTAGCAGCTTCACTGGGAAGTAAAATCGCCAACTATACTGTTACTTCAGGTGTAAGCGAAAATTACGAAGTTACTTTAGAAAGCGTGCTTGAAAATCTTTTAGAAATAAAAGAAAAATTGTTGGATTATTCTGATAAATCTTTTCATTATATTGCAAAATTTCATTCGGATGAAGAAGAAGGAGAAAAAAAGATACAGGAAATAAAAAGGGCTGCTATTGTTTCTTTCAACATAGCAAAACTAAATTACAACATATTGAAAAATTGCTTCACATTGCATAAATTTGGTGATCCTGCTTTAAGACCGGAAACAAAGATAACCTGTTACTTAGCTTGGGCGGCCTTGAATTCAGCAATAACCTTAGTACATGCAAATTTAGAGCAGATAGAAAATGGTGAAGAAAAAGCTAATCTTCTTCAAGATACAATAGAATTTAGTAATGAAGCTAATGCATTGATCAAAAAGTTAAAGGAGGAAGTACATATTTAATGTCAGAATCACCTATAAAATTTGAACTCTTACATGTAGATAAATATACAGGGGCAAGAAGAGGGAGGATAAATACTAAACATGGAGTTATTGAAACGCCCGTTTTTATGCCGGTAGGTACCAATGCAACCGTAAAAGGAATTACAAATCAGCAGCTTAATGAGATTGGAACTGAAATTATACTATCTAACGCTTTTCATTTATATTTGAGGCCTGGCTTAGAAGTTTTAAATTATTATAAAGGGCTTCATAATTTTATGAATTGGTCAAAACCTATTTTAACCGATAGTGGAGGGTTTCAGGTTTTTTCTCTTCCAAACAAAAAATTTAGCGAGGCAGGAATCATCTTTAAGTCTCCTTTAGATGGATTAGAAATAGAACTGACTCCTGAAAAGTCTTTAGATATTCAAAATGTAATAGGTTCAGACATAGCAATGGTTTTAGACGTTTGTGTCAATTCACTATCTCCTTATGAAACAGTAAAAGAAAGTGTTCAAAAAACTTTTAATTGGGCTTTAAGGTCAAAGGAGTATCATAACAACAAAGAACAAGCTTTGTTCGGAATCGTTCAGGGTGGACTATATAAAGATTTAAGAGAAATTAGTTTGGAACAAATTACTTCCTTAGATTTTGACGGATATGCAATGGGAGGCCTTTCAGTAGGAGAAAAGTATCAGGATTCTGAAAAGGTTTTAAAGGCTTTTGGAAATAAATTCCCTGAAAATAAGCCGAGATACATTATGGGAGTAGGTTCTCCCACGATGATGTTTATATCTGTAGAAAATGGAATGGATATGTTTGATTGTGTTTTACCTACCAGAATGGGGAGGCATGGAACTGCTTTAACAATGAACGGAAAATTAAACTTAAAATCTTCTAAGGTAAAATACGATGACAAACCAATAGATAACGATTGTGATTGTTATACTTGTAAAAATCATTCTAGAGGGTACATCCATCACCTATTTAAAAGAGATGAAATGCTTGGTAAAATTTTATTGAGTATTCATAATCTTAGATTCAACATTTCATTGGTGGAAAAAATGAGAGATGCCATTGAAACAGACGACTTTCGATTCTTCAAAGAAGAATTTTTCCGAAGTTCAGGTTACTCCCTAACTAATTAGGTCAGAGGAGGGATTACCATGAAGTCTTATATAAAGTACTTTAACGAACTAAAATCTGTTTACCAAAATCAATTGGATCTTACCAAAAAATTGGGAGAAATTCCAGAAGTATTTTCTCGTAATGTAAGTAAACTTTTAGAGATGATTTATGGAGAAGACAAAGTTG
Source organism: Defluviitoga sp. (assembly GCF_035349255.1). Classification (NCBI taxonomy): domain Bacteria; kingdom Thermotogati; phylum Thermotogota; class Thermotogae; order Petrotogales; family Petrotogaceae; genus Defluviitoga; species Defluviitoga sp. The sequence continues at coordinate 7,750 of NZ_DAOPSE010000025.1, forward strand.
ATGCAAAAGTTTTTGCGCAATATGTAGAATTTGTACCTGATCAAGAACCTTATTATAGATTAAAACAAGAATTGTTAGATTTCTTGGGGGAAGATTGGCAAAATAGCGATTTACCAAGTATCATAGCAAAAATGGCTAAAAGTGCCTACAACAGGTATAAACGGATTATGGATGATCACGATAGAACAGAAACATTTAGGTTGGGATAGTATAATAGAGGGGAAAATCCCCTCTATTAAAAACCATAAAACCGAATTCGGAAAGGGCGGTCAGGTGTAAGTATCGTTAGAGGATTTAGACACCATAACAAATATGGATAAAAATCATACAGCTAAAATTAAAAAGATCGAGAACATATTTTGGAAAGTAGTTTTTATTGCATATATTGCGTTAATTTTATACTTATCTTTATCAAAGCCCTTAATAAACTATAGTACATTCAAAGGAGAAGATAAAATAGTCCACTTTATATCGTACTTTTTAGGTGCTGATCTTTTTTTTACAGCATTTTACAAGAAAACGAAGAAGGCATATTTTATAATTCTCTTAATTTCTTTTGCTTTGCTTCCTTTTATAACAGAATGGCTGCAAAGTTTTACTTATTATCGTACTTATAGTAAATTTGATATGTTAGCTAATTATATTGGTGCAGTAGTTGGTTTTTTATTCTTTTTCTTAAAACATAAAGCATTTAGTCAAGAATAACAGTTCTAATCTCTTATTGTTAGAAAGGGGAGATGAGGAAATATAAAAATAAGTTCTATGAAAGAGGTGTCACTTTTGAGTAACATAAAATACGCGATTGTTTACTTAAATTTAGATCCAGACTATGCAAAATTAAATAATTTACCAGTAAAATTGCCGTTATTAGTAGAGGATTTTCAAGAAGCAAGGGTTACAAACAAAATTACTTTAGATCAAATTATAAGAGGTTTAGAAGCAGAAGTAGAAGTAAACAAAAACAATAAATATTATATATCTTACCTTGTTTATTACTATTATGAGGCATTTAAGAAGTATTTGCACGACGAAAATTTTGAAATGGCTAAAACATATTTAGATAAATCAAAAAATGTATATCCAGACTACAGACAATACTTTTATACCGCTTTATATTTTAAAAAACTGGGAAATTATGAAATGGCAGAATTGAATTTAAAACAGTGTTTAAAAGAAAAACCTAATTTTGCCTATGGTTATTTTGAATTAGGAAATTTAATGTTTGAAAGAAAAATTTATGACGAAGCTATTGAATATTATTCAAAATCCGTAGAAATCGAAAAAAAATTCACGTTGGGGTATTTAAAAATAGCTGATGTTCTTATTGAAAACGGAAGATGTGAAGAAGCTATAACCTTCTTACAAAAATGTTTGGAAATAGATAAGAATTTTATTCCTGCTTATGAAAGGCTTGGGGTTGTTTTTAACATTTTACAAAGGTACAAAGACGCTAATTATATCCATCAAAAAGCTTTAGAAATAGATGATAATAACTTTCAAATATATTACAATAACGCTCATTCATTGGCAAGACTTGCAAGACATCATGAAGCAATCGAATCCTTAGAAAAGGCGTTAAAAATACAAGAAGCTGATTATGTACTGCATGAGCTATGTTTAGAATATAAAAATATTGGAAGATATCTAGAAGCTATAGAAGTCGAAGAAAGAGCTCTAGAAATTGCACAAAAAGAAAATATAAATCTTATAAGAATAACACTTTTAAAACTTGCTTTAATTGTTGAGGATGAAGAAAGATTTAATAAATATTTTAACTCTTTAAAAGGTACTGAATTTTATCAAGCGGCTTTACATTTAAAAATACTTTTTGATTTATCCCAAGGTAAAATAGATGAAGTAAAAGAACTATTGCAAAACGATGAAATCTTAGGATTTGGCATGCTGTTTGAGAGATTAGATAATTTAGATTATTACCTTGATAAGTTAGAAGCAATCATGGATCAGAATATTGCAGATTCAATAATAGACAGTATCAACGAATACGGCATGATAGATCCATTTTTATTATCAGATAATTTAGAAGCTAGAGGAATAAAATCCGAGTATTTAAAATGGCTAAAAGACTTATCTAATGCACCTAAAGAATCTCCAAAAGGTTTAGAAATAGTGATTAATGGTTTGTTGCTGTCAGGTTTTAATTACGGCCTTTCAGAAAGAGTTGCTGTAGCTTTGTCCAGATATCTTTGGAAAGATGGCAATGGACTTGCTTTTGGTAGGTTACTTTTAAGGTTTTATCAAGATAGAGTGTTTGGTGACAATGCACCAGTAGAAGTTTTTATAGAAGAAAACATAGAAGAAATAAAGGATATGTCCTTTCACTTTGCTAGGATATTTGCAAAATATGACGACTATTTAATGGATTTTGATTCTCTAGTTGAATTTGAGATGAAAGATTTTATCGATGCTTTAAAGGTGTTTTTATCTGCTGTAAGAATTGAAGTTAGCAAAGATGAGCTAGTTTCAGAAATATTTAAAGATGAAGATATAAGAAAGTTATTGGTTTTTATTAATGCTCTTAACAGATTGTGAGGTGCTCAATGTGTTGAAGAAGGCAGGAAGAGCCTTACTTTTTTCTTTTTTCTTTTTGTTACCTTCAATTTTAGTTGGTTCAGCTATTTTACTTATATCACCACCTGATAGTGCCACGGATGTTGATATAAGGATATCTTTTAGGTGGCAAAATTCAGAAGAAATTAAGGACATAGAAATGAGTTACAGTATTTTTATCTCTGAAGATGAGATTGTCGACGAGAGCGATTTAAAGTTAACTAATATATTTTCGAACTTCTATACGGGCGATGTTCTTAAACCCGAAACTACGTATTATTGGAAAGTTGAAGGTGTTGACAAAGAAGGTAATGTTTACGAAAGTGAAATAGCAAAATTCACCACAAGAAAACTAAGGCCAGGGGATGCGTATATCATCTTTTTTGAGGACTACCTAAAAATTCTACCACTCGGTAAAAAATTAGTTGGTGTCACAAAAGATAGGATAATATTGATAACTAATTCCAAAGATCAAATTAAAATAATTAATGGTGCTAAAGAGATAAAAGAAGTTCTTTCAGCCGGAAGTTTCTTATTAGTTATGAATGAAAGTGGCACATATATTTATGACGATGAATTAAATAATCCGCTTTATCAAATTAACGATAAGATAAAAGGAATAGCCGCAAACAACGTTTTTTATAGTAACAACAAAATTTACATATTTGATTTTAATGAATCTATTGTCATACAAAATGAATTAGAAATAGACGATATCAAAAAAGCTATAGTAATTGATGAATTTCTTTATGTCTTAACCCAGAAGCAGTTACATAAAATTAATAATAACCTTGAAACAATAAAAATTTATACATTCCAAGATTCAACCTATGATTTTGATTACATATTTCTAAACGAAGAAAGAAGGTTGGCTGTTCTAACAAATAAAGGAATAGTTTTATTAAACAACGAACTACAAAATATCTCAGAAACAAACTTCCAAATTGAGACAAAAAATTATGAAAGAAAACTTTTTTCTTATTATGACAAACTTGCTTTACTATCCGGCAACAAAAACCTAAATTTCTATGATTTCGATTTGAATTTACTTAAAACACATAATTACACAGAGAGTTTTAATTATTTCTTACCCTCCAATAAAAAAGAGTTTATAATGGTGGGAGACAGTATCAAATCATACACTTTTGATGATAACAAATTAAAATGGAGTTATTCAACTATAAACAAATTTGAAATTATTTCACCACCAGTGCTTTATGACGGTGGTTTAATAATCGGCTTAAAAGATTTCTTGACAAGATTTTTAGTCTTTTATGATGATTTTGATGAAGAATATTATTTTAATAGATATGCAAGAGAAGAATTTAAAATATTAAAAGAAGTTTCTGAAGAAATTGACAAAGAAAAAGAGGAAGAAGAAAAAGCTGAGATGCCTATTGAGATACCTAAGTTAGAAGAGACAATTGAACCGTCTTCACCGACCAAAGGTATTGACCTCTCTCAACTTTTGGAGGAAATTAAGCAACCACCTATACCTGAAACTGAAATTATAAGCATTGAAGAATTAATTGAAGAAGAGGAAGAACAGATAGAAGAGATCATAAAACCAACACCTGCTGAAACTGAAATAGAAGAGGAAATAGAAATAACGGAGCCTAGTGAAATGGAAGAAACAACTCCACCACCCGCACCATCAGTTACTATTGAGGAACCAACTCCATCTGTTGATAAACCCAAAGAAGAAATTCCTAAAACAACTGATAAAGGCTTAAAAGAACTCATTCAAGCATTAATTGTTCCTGAAAAGATTAAAGAAGAACCTAAAGAAATTAAGAAAGAAGAAACAGAAATTATAAAAATATTTGAAAAGCCTTACAATGAATATATTTATGGAAGCATTTTTGAAGATGATAACTTTTATCTCTATGGTTATGAGGATAAAGAAGTTTGGGATGCAAAGGTTTGGAAAATAGATACATATGGAGAAATAGTTTGGGAAACTGCTTTACATGGAGATAAAACAGATTTCTTCAGAGATGCTATTGTAACAACTGAGGAAACCGAGTCTAAGACCAATAAAAATATAATAGCTGTGGGAGATACTTTAACCTACGGTTTAAACGGCAATGTTTATATTGCTTCTATAAGTGATGATGGAACGGTTAATTATAAGTTTGATTATGGTGATATAGGTAGAGATAGTGGAGTAAAGATTCTTAAAATTGATGATGAAAGTTACGCAGTGGCTGGGAACCTATTCATCAACAAAAGACTAACTGATATATTTGTATCAAAATATCTTAATGACGGCACAAGAATATGGACTAAAAATTTTGGTGGAAATGATGTAGAGATAGCAGTAGATATAAAAAATACTCAGGATCAAGGTTTCATGGTATTTGGTGCAACAAGATCTTTTGGAGCAGGTGGGTTTGATGTTTATGCATTGAAAGTAGACTTTTACGGAAATATGAAATGGTCTAATGTATTTGGAGATAACTATGATAATGTCCCAATAGGTGTTGTACAAGAAAGCTCAAAATATTACGTTGTATATGAGACAACTTCTAATCCTCTTAAATTTGGATTTTTAGAAGTAGATGAGTTGAATGGTTTTGGTGATTCTTTTGAATATACTGTTGAGGGGATGGAGAAGTTATTAGGTGTCACCAAGATAGACGATAAATATTTAGCTTATGGGTACCGTCTTCAAAACAACAAAAAAGTAGGGATAATTTATGAGATCAGCCAAAGATATCGGACCTTTAAAGAAATTAAAAACTATGAATTTGAGACCGATTTTGAAATAAGAAGTGTAATACATCCAGAAAATTCTGATTATATTTACATATTCGGTAATACAATCAATGACGAGAAACAAAATATTATGATGATTAAAGAAGAAAAAAACAATTAGGAAATTTTAGTTGCTTTAGTATCTTCAATAAATCTAAAACAATTTGAAGTTTTGGGAGGAACTTACTTTCCAACGAATATCTCGGGGTTAATAAATAGGAAGGACGCCCTAACTAATTGGGCGTCCTACAATTTTCAACGGGGCCCGGTTCGAAAATAAAATTTGAATTTAAAGCGGGTCTAGGGCGGAGCCTTTCTACCCTCTTTTTGGTAGGCTACCAAAATTTAATAAAATTTTTTAAAATTCTTAAATTTAAGGAGAAATCTCTATGACCCTATGTTCAGTTTATGGAAAATGCGGAGGTTGTAACAAGTTAAACATCGATTACGAAGAACAATTAAAAATAAAGGAACAATACGTTTTTAAACTATTAGAAGAATATCAAATAAATCCTCACAACTATCATGGAGTAATTCCTTCACCAGATATATATGGTTATAGAAATAAAATGGAATATTCCTTTGGGAATGAATACAAAGATGGTCCACTAGTACTAGGTCTCAGAGCTAGAAAGAAAAAATATGACGTCTTTTACACAAACGATTGTAAGCTAGTAGGCGAAGACTTTAATAAAATAGTTTCTGAAACATGTGAATACTTTAGAAGAAAAAACACCCCATTTAGGAACTACAAAAATCATACAGGTTTTTTGAGGAATTTGAGTGTAAGAAAAGGATTATACACTAACGAAATCCTTTTAAATCTAGTCACCTCGTTTGAAGAATCTTATGATGAAGAAGTAGAGGGGTGGGTAGAACTTATTTTAGAGGTACCACTAGAAGGAAAAATAGTTTCCATAATTCAAAGTAAAACAGAATCAAAAGCCAATGTTGTAAAAGCTGATGAAATGGAGGTTCTATACGGTAGAACTTATTTCTTTGAAAAAATATTAGGACTCATTTTTAAAGTAGGACCTTTTTCATTTTTTCAGACAAACACAAAAGGCGCAGAAGTCCTATATCAGACTGCATTATCTTATGCAGACAATTCTGATTTAGTTTATGACTTTTATTCGGGTACAGGCACAATTTCTTTGTTACTTTCAAAAAAGGCTAAACTAGTTTATGGGATAGAGATTTTAGAGGAAGCTGTAAAAGCAGCACGAGCAAATGCTGAGCTAAATGGTATTAAAAATGTCCAGTTTATCAACGAAGACGTAAAGGATTTTATCAGAAAAAGAGAGTCTTTCGAAAAACCTGACTATATAGTAGTTGACCCTCCTAGATCTGGCCTTCATCCTAATTTAATAAGATTTATTAAAGAAAAAAAGTTTGAAAAAATTATTTATATTTCCTGTAACCCAAATACTTTAATCCCAAATATGAAAGAATTAACAGAAATTTATACATTATCGGATTTTCATTTAGTTGATATGTTTCCTCATACAGATCACATAGAAGCTGTAGCATTTCTTAACTAGAAATTACTATTTAATAAACTCTTTGTTTCAAGAACTTAAGGAAAGTTAAATATAAAGTGACTTTTAAAAAAATAAATTAAACGCTATCAAAAATATTGACTTTAGTTTAAAATTATGGTAAAATTCTTTTGTTTGAAAGATGTTTTTTGTTATTTTGAATACGGAAAATGGTGTGAAAATAAAAGAGGAGAAGGAGTGGGATATATGGGAAAAAAGGGTATTGTGTTTATCAGTATTTTGTTAGTGTTATCTTTCACAATTTTTGCTGCAAATTTTGAAGTAGGTGGTGGGATAACTTACAATGGTTTTAGTAATGAAACGGTAGAGAAATATGACCACGAAGTGGAAAAAGAGTTTTCCCCTATTACACTTTTCGGGATTAACATCAACGGTACTTATTGGTTCAATCAGAAAATGGGTGTGGAAGTTGACTTTGATTTTTCAAGAGGCACTGTGTATAAATATTCAAAAAAATGCCCAGATAGTCCCGGATCAAGTTTAACAGAAGTCTGTCAATACTTTGGACCATCTGCAAATTTTAAGTATAATCTATTGAGTAGCCCAGCTGTTGTTAATTTAAAAGCAGGCGGAGGATATTATTTTTATTCAGATACTTTGAAATTAAAACTGCCTACCAGTGAAACTTCGTCAAAGTTAACAGGTCACGGACTCGCTATTTCTGCTGGAGCAGAGGTTATTAAACCAATTCCTGAGATCTTTTCGATGAGAATTGATAACTTGAAATTGAAAGCTGATGTTGGATATACCGTATTTTCTAGAATAGGTGGCCTAAAAGTCGATGAAACGCCTTGGGAAGATACTTACCTTACTATGAACGGCTTAAAACTAGGTTTGGGAGTTATATATAATTTCTAAAAACTAATGGGTATAACAAGATAAACCCCTCTTCTTCTTGTCATACATTAGTTGTTTCGTAGGATTGATTTTTTGCCCCCAAAGATACTATTCTTTGGGGGTTGTTTGTTTTTTATTTCCATTGTTATATAAACTTTATTGACTTTTAAATCTATTTAAAATTCTATTTAACTTGGTATAACATTAGGTTTTAAAGATATTTTTATGATATAATTCCTCAAATTATGTATTTTTTAACTTAAAAAACTTAAAACTTCTTCCAGGAGGCGAGGGTATTGGAAAAATATGCACTGGATCGTATCCCAGATTCAGAACGAAAGTCGTGGTGGAGCATTGCTCTAATTTGGGCTGGCTCTATTATTAGTGTTTCTGCTTTGATGGTTGGTGGAGTTATTGTTCAAGGCATGCCTTTAGTACAAGGCATAATAGCCGGGGCTATTGGTTACACTATAGTGCTGGTTTTGATGATTTTTCAAGGCATGATGGGGGCAGACTTCGGTGTTCCTACAGTTATAACTGCTTCTTCTGCGTTTGGTTCACAAGGCGCAAAATACGTAATTTCAGCGATTCTTGCTATCTCGTGCATAGGCTGGTTTGGTGTTCAGACTGGAATTTGCGGAGCTGCTTTTTCTCAAATAATGTATATGTGGTTAGGCGTAGAAATTCCAGTTTGGTTAAGCGGTTTAATTTGGGGTATTATTATGTTGTTAACTGCTGTATATGGCTATGAAGCACTAGAATACTTGAATTACATAGCAATACCTGCATTGATTATATTATGTATAGTAGGCGTTGTAATGGTTATTAAGAACTTTGGTGCTGTTAGTTTGAAGTCATATACACCAAAAGAGAATTATTCTTGGAGTTATGCTATCGGACTTTCTGTTGGTGGCTTTGCAGTAGGTGGAACAATTGCTGCAGACCTTACACGTTATGCTAGAAAAAGAAAAGATGCTATTTTGTCTGGACTAATTGGAATATGGCCAGCTGGTGTTTTTCTAGTTGTAATTGGAGGATTATTAACAGTTGTAGCAGGAACATTTGATATTACAATTGCACTTGCACAACTAGGTTTAGGCCTTATCGGTAGCATTATTCTTGTTTTAGCAACATGGACGACTAATACAGTTAATGCATATTCTGGTGGACTGGCATTAGTCAACCTTTTTAATTTGAAAAGTGAAAAAAGAGGATTGATGACGTTAATCGCTGGTGCTATTGGAACTATTCTTGCTGTGGTTGGGTTGCTTGATCATTTCACATCTTTTCTTACAATATTAACTGCAGGGATTCCACCTGTTTCTGGGTGTATGATTGCAGATTATTGGATTTGTAAGAAAGGAAACAAAGAGGCTTGGCAGAACAATATTCCAAAAGTTAACTGGATTGGTTTAATTTCGTGGGCAGTTGGATTTGCAATTGCAATTTTTGTTAATGTCGGCATTTCTGCAATTAACGGGGTAATAGCATCGATGGTTCTTTATTGTGCGTTATATTATCCTTTTTATAGTAAAAAGACGGTAAAGAGTATTGAGAGCATTGTAGAAAAGTGAGGAGGAGGTCGTCTCTACAAAAACAATAAATACAATTGAGTCATGAGACGCCCGTATAGGTCGTCTCTACAAAAAACAATAAATACGATTGAACCAGGAGACGCGCATGTAGCACGTCTCTACAAAAACAATAAATTCATAGTTTTAAAAGGATCTTTTAAAGGAGGATTTGTTTAATGAGAAAATTAGATGCGCAAGCTATTGAAGATATAGCTTTAGGAGCAACCATCCTGGGTACTGGTGGTGGTGGAGATCCTTACATCGGTAAACTTATGGCTCTTCAAGCTATTGAAGAATATGGTCCTGTTTCTCTTATTGATGTTGATGAAGTTCCAGATGATGAGTTGGTTGTTCCTTCTGCTATGATGGGTGCCCCAACTGTTCTTGTTGAGAAGATTCCTAATGGTGAAGAGCCTTTCAAGGCTTTTGAGCTTTTGAAGAATCATATGGGTAAAGATATTTTTGGCACTATTTCAATAGAAGCAGGTGGACTTAATTCTATGATTCCATTAGCTTTAGCTGCACGACTTGGATTGCCTGTAGTTGATGCTGATGGAATGGGTAGGGCTTTTCCTGAACTTCAAATGGTTACATTTACTATATATGGTGTTTCATCCACTCCCTTAGCTCTGTGTGATGAGAAGGGTAATAGCATTCTGCTAAACACTGTTACAAACAAATGGTCTGAAAGACTTGCGAGGGTTTTAACAGTAGAAATGGGTGGTAGTACTATGCTTGCTATTTATCCTATGACTGGTAAGCAATTAAAGGCTGGTGCTGTTAGAGGAACTATGTCTCTTGCTGAATCTTTAGGAAGGGCTATTAGAGAATCTAAACTTAATCATGTAAATCCTTTGAACAAGATATTAGAGATAACAAATGGTCATCTTTTGTTTAAGGGAAAAATTACTGATGTTTTAAGAAAGACAACTGGTGGATTTGCAAGAGGAAAGGCCATATTTGAAGGTATTGAAGAATGCAAAGGCAAGACTATGGAATTAGAGTTTCAAAATGAAAATCTTGTAGCACATGTTGATGATCAAATATTGGCTAGTGTTCCTGATTTGATTTCGGTTATAGATCCTGATACAGGTAAACCTATTACAACTGAAATGTTGAGATATGGTTATCGTGGCGTAGTAATTGGTATACCTTGTAACGAAAAGTGGCGTACAGAAGAAGGTTTGAAATTAGTAGGTCCTAGGTATTTTGGTTATGATATTGACTATATTCCCATAGAAGAACGTGTAAAGGGGGTTAGGGTAAGATGATATATCGAATCGGAATTGATGTTGGTGGTACAAATACTGACGCAGTGATTCTAGATCAGAATAATAAAATAGTTGCAAAGACTAAGACCCCCACAAGTGAAGACATTATATCTGGTATATATGAATCTTTAGACAAGGTGCTTTTTCAATCTAATATTAATGTGAAAGATATAGGATATGTTATGTTAGGTACAACTCATTGTACCAATGCTATAGTCGAACGTAAAGGATTAAGAAAAGTTGCAGTAATTAGAATAGGAAAACCTGCTACAATGGCTATTAAACCTATGGTTGGCTGGCCTCAAGACTTGATTGATGCTATTGGTAAGAAGTATTTTATCATTAAAGGCGGTCATGAATTTGACGGACAAGAGATTAATGAACTAGACTATGATGAAATAGATCAAGTTATTAATGAAATTAGAGGTAAATTTGAAGCTGTTGCTATATCTTCTGTATTTTCACCAGTTAATACAAGTCATGAAGATACTCTCGAAAGAATTATTAAAGAAAAATTAGGAGATAATATTGACGTTTGTGTATCTCGTGAAATAGGAAGTATAGGTTTAATCGAAAGAGAAAACGCAACTATTTTAAACGCTGCTTTAGGAGGAGTAATTAGAAAACTAGCGAAAGGGTTTCAAGAAGCGTTGAAAAGAAGAGGTATTCAAGCTACGTTATACTTAGCTCAAAATGATGGAACTTTAATGTCCGTTGATTATGCAATGCGTTATCCTATAATGACTATTGCTAGCGGACCTACGAACAGCTTGAGAGGAGCCGCTTATCTATCAAAAATTAAAAATGCAGTTGTAGTTGATGTTGGCGGAACTACATCAGATATAGGTATTTTGGTTAATGGATTTCCTAGACTTTCTGCTATGGGGGTTGAAATAGGTGGTGTTAGAACAAACTTTAGGATGCCTGATCTTATATCAATAGGTCTTGGTGGAGGTACCGTTGTCCGAGAAAAAGATGGAAAAGTTATTTTAGGACCTGATAGTGTAGGTTACAAAGTCGCTAAAGAGGCGCTTATCTTTGGTGGTAATGTCTTAACAACCACAGATGTAGCTGTCGCAAGCGGTTTAGCAAAGATAGGAAATCCTGAGAAAGTTAAAAATATTGATAAAAACCTAATAGAAAAGGCACTATTGAAAATAAAAGAATTAGTTGAAATCAACATAGACAAGATTAAAACTGCTGCTGGAGATGTTCCTTTGATACTAGTAGGAGGAGGAAGTTTAATTGTCCCAAATTCTCTAAAAGGATGTAGCGAAATTATAAGACCAAAACATTGTGAAGTTGCTAACGCTATTGGTGTTGCAATAGCACAAGTTGGAGCTGAAATTGATAGAATATTCTCACTTGATAATGTCTCAAGAAGCGAGGCAATTCGCCAAGCAGAAGAATTAGCTATACAAGAGTGCATAAAAGCTGGTGCAAAAAGAGAAACGATAGAGATTGTTGAAAAAGAAGATATCCCATTAGCATATTTACCAGGAAACGCAACAAGAATAAGAATAAAAGCAGCCGGAGATATTGCTTATTAAAAAACGCCCAAATTAAGGGCGTTTTTTTCATGTTTTTAATCGTTATATGATAAAATAAATGAGTAATAATGTCATTTTTTGAGTTAAAATTCCAAGGTAAAACTCCAACCAAATCTTAGTTGGAGCTTATAAGTGATGTTATATGTAAATATGTTATAAAAAGGAGAGTGCAGGGTATGCCTATCAATTTAAGAGGAAGGAGTTTACTTACGTTAAAAGATTTCACACCTGACGAGATTAAGTATTTGCTAGATC